>DATCID010000264.1:0-17753 GCA_036507975.1 Ruminiclostridium sp. | reverse complement strand
CCGGAAAAAACAAATTTGCTTGTGCACCTACTGAGGGAATTTCAGCAAGCTGGAAAAGAGTTGTTTTTAAAGGCGATATGATCAGCTCTTGCCCTTATACTTTCTGGGCAATAGAAAAAATGCTTGAAGGTATTAAAAATTGGGGTACTGTACACATATCGTCCAAAAGTTCAATAGCGATTTAGGCTACCCATTAAGCCCGGAATTCTCCAATATTTTAAGTAAAAGACCGATTTTCAGTGGTTAATTCCGCCCAGTTAGTTTGAACCTTACTCCAAGATGATTTGTTGCACAGTGATAGACGACATTTTTTCATTGCTCTAGCTTTTTTTATCACGAATTGCCTCAACTTTCGTTACAAGTTACTATCTTCCTTTATGTATCTCTAACAATCAATTTATAATAAATAAGTACATTCAAAGCGATACTTAAAATTAATTCATGTTGTAGAATACCAACCATACCAGTAATACCAATGCTTTAGGTATTTTCCCTGAATGTAACAGAATTACATTGTGTTACATTCAGCATTAGCATTTTTTTGCTCTTACTCCTCTATTGAACTTTTGGACGATATGTGTAAACAGCCCCATATTTTAATAACATATATTTTATAAAAAGCATCTTTAAATCACAAATTGTTATCTATTTTATAACAGGAATTGGGTTGTTTTCTTGAGTGACAATATAATTTTTTGATTGTTGGAACTCGCCAGGCGTAACCCCTTTTAATTCTTTAAAAACCTTAATAAAATATTTTGAACTTGTAAAACCAACTTCTTCAGCTATATACATAATTTTAAGATTATTGTTTTCAGCTAGTATCTCACAGGCTTTATCTATTCTCAGCTCATTGAGATACTGGACAAAAGTTTTATGAGTGTACTTCTTAATAAGCCTAGTGACATAGGCTGGGCTGAGTTTGATATTATTACAAATATCATCGAGTGAGATTTGTTTTTTATAGTTTTTACCAATATATAACATAATTTGTATGTTATATTTATCTAATTTTGAAGATTTATTCTTTTGTATGATATCAGTTATCTTTTCGATTATAGCTTTACATTTCAATTCTATTTCATCAATAGAATTGAAATGTTTTATATACTCCATGAGTTCCTTTTCTTCTACATCTAAGCATTCAGGCGAAATATAGACCTCTTCTAGCAATGCCATTATAGTAGAATTTATCTGCAATATACTGTGTTGTGTATATAATCGTGATTTATTCAGACAGGATTTACGTATCATATATTCAAGTATACTGAAGGCATTGCTTTTTTGATTTGAACGTATGTAGTTTGTTAGAAATTCTATCTTGTCCAAAGGGAAATTATATTCCTCAAGATCATTTGTATGAACGCTTATATCACTAAATAGTATAACATGATTTACACTATAGGTGTATTTGTATTTCATGCCATCAGCACAGTTATTATATGCACTCTTCAACCCACATAGGGATTCAAGAGTATCATAGACAACCACGATTGAAGATATACCAAGTTGTTTGTTTATTTCAGAACATATTGCTCTAAACGATTCACATATATTGCCAATATTTTGACTCACTAGATCCACAACTATGACTATTTTGTTTTGCTCTGTTTCTAATGTAAAAAAATGTTTAAAAATACTTGAAAGATATTTATGAATTATGTTAATAATTGATAATTTTATTATGCTGTTGTTATAATCCTTATCAGTAGAAATTTCATTATAGTTATCAATTTCCAGTAGAGACAGAATGACACCATCAAATGGCATGTCGATAGAAAATTCGCATAATTTTTTAACTACATATTCATGGATTAAATTTCCTTTTATGACAAGGTCATAAAGGAAATTCTCTCTAAATATAGGTATTACATCTCTAAGTTTTTTCTCCATTACCTCATTGTAAGCAAAGGTATCATAAACGATACCTTTGACACCATTCATGTGAATCTTAACATTCTTGCCTATTGGAGATTTGTCATCAATAAAACGTTTCAAATTCTCCATCGGATTAATAGTGCGGTATGTTATTACTACGTAAAATGATATAAGCATTAAGACAATTATTAATATGACGACAACGATAAGTGTTTCAATGGGGACTATGCTTTTAACTACATCTTCATAATTATAAACTGTTACTAAAGTCCAGTTTCTCTCAAGTAACTTGTTGTAGACAGTGAGATAGGCATTATTATTTTTATTTGTTATGAAATAACCACTATCCTTGTATATGTCATCGGGAGGAAAATTATTTTGTGAAGGGGTAGTGTATAAAAGATTTTCATCCTTTGAGAAAATAATTTTATTTTTAGAGTCAAGAATGTAGAAGTTGATATCTTTATTCTGTGACATTGCAGTTATGACATTATAGCTTATTACGGACTGCCTTATATTAATAATGACGGCACCGTAAAAATTATTATCGTTTTCGATTGGCAGTCTTGTAAAAACAGAAAATACATTTCGTTTCTCGTTGTCATACTTGGATAGTTCTGCCGGGTGTGTTTCAGAAATGGCGAAATTATTCTTAGAGTTTAAATACCAGTCAACAAAATATTTATCACCAAATTCGGAAAAATCATCACTTCCTCTCAAAGAGCTAATAATTTTTTTCGAATTTGGAAGGTATAGATAAACCGAATCTATATATGAATTTGAATTCTGTATTTCATGCATTTTAGAGATTGCATAAGAGCTATTTGCATAATCATCTATATTTTTTTGCTTGAGGATGTCTTTTAGTGTTCTGTCTGCATATACTTGTTTTGAAATATCTAATATATTATTAATTATTATATTTAACGATATACTTGCCTGATTTTGCGTCTGAAGGTTTGCTTTACAAATGTTATTAATCATGTCTAATCTCATTCTAGCTATTGTACAATAACCCAAAATAGTTATAGGAAGCATAATAAGTAGTGCAATGCAAATTTCAACTCTAAGAAGTGATGTCTTTGGATTGAACATTTTCTGTATGCGATAATTTATAAAATCAATCATCTTGATATTCCCCCTCATATTTAAATGGGTAGTTTAAATAGATGACAAATTGTTTATTTGCCAATCTTACCAGTTTATGAACATTCTAATATAACAAATAAAGTTACTAAAAATTGCTTAATATAATACTAGTATTAGAAACCGATTACATTAGCCACTTATACTACCACTAAAAAAAGCTTGCGAATCACCTAATAAATATTTCTATACTAAAAGGCTTTATGTATATTAAACTGCGGTATCATACAGTTTATGACTAAATGGTTATAAGAACTGATAACCATGAACAAGCTTTTAGCAATTTTTCATGTTTCACAAATATATCGTACAATAAAGTGAGTATGGCATATTGTAATAATTTAGTCAACATATAGGATCGAACAATATCAGCTTAGAATGTAATTATATCCTAAGTTAATTTTAAGCAATTAATTCATTCTTTTGAAGATAATGATTATTTAATGTACAAAGTGAAGATGAAATTGAAATATTGTGTGTTTTATTACTTCAAAACTCTAATATACCAGTAATTTATATTCACCATAGCAGCGGCAAGAAGTAATAGCCTACAATATTAATTTGTTGTACTAAATAATGGCATTAATTATAAGATATTTCTATTTACAACTCTATTTTCAAGCATTACAATTCAAGCAATAGAACAATTGTTTTTATGCAACCTGGAAGTAAAGTAAATTATTTTAATATGGTTAACCGATTCTTATTAACTGAGGATATTAGTACTATCCTTGTAAACGGTTTATTGAAGCTGGGTAAATTAATAATAATTAATTTAAAATATTCATAGCAAGGAGATTTTCAATGAACAATTCAGTCGGTAGTACAATGAGAAATAAAATAATTATAGAGAAAAAGAAAAAAAATAACACAATGAAGTTTATAGCTTGGTTTTATAAGTACAGGTATCTAAATTTACTCGCATTACCAGGTATTGTATATTTCTTCATATTTAAATATCTTCCTATGTACGGAATCATCATTGCTTTCAAAGACTACCAGGGAGTAGGTGGAGTTACAGGTTTTTTTTCGGCTCCAAATGTAGGATTATTACATTTTAGGAATTTCTTTTCATCATATTATTTCTGGAGATTACTATGGAATACACTTATATTAAGCTTTTATAAATTGACAATTGGATTTGTGTGTCCAATTATATTGGCATTGCTGATAAATGAACTTAGGAATGTAGCTTTTAAAAGAATGGTTCAGACAATTACTTACATGCCATATTTCCTATCATGGGTGGTCACCGCTGGTTTAATTATGGTTTTACTTTCACCGAGCGGTGGACCTGTTAATACCTTACTTGGACTAATTAGTCACATTAAACCAATTTATTTCATAACTGATTCACATTATTTTCGATCTATCTTAGTTAGTAGCGATATATGGAAGAATGTTGGATGGGGTTCTATTATTTACCTTGCTGCTATTGCTGGGGTAAGTGTCGAGCTTTATGAAGCGGCTACAATGGACGGTGCTACAAAAATGCAAAAGATATGGTATATAACGCTACCTGCAATTAAGGAAATAGTGGCAATCATGTTTATTTTAGCTATAGGCCAAATATTGAATCAAAACTTTGATCAAATTTTTAACCTTTATAGCCCAGCGGTTTATTCGGTCTCAGATGTATTTGATACATATGTTTATCGTGCTGGTATTACAAATGGTCAGTTCTCTTATACAACGGCGGTTGGTTTATTTAAATCTGTAATAGCCTTAATTCTTGTAATTGTATCAAACAGTGTTGCTAAGAAATTTGACACTGAAGGTTTATGGTGAAAGGAGGTAAAACCGATGAAAGTTAAACTATCAAAAGGTGAAAGAGTTTTTGAAACTTTCAATATTATTTTACTGGTTTTTCTATGCTTAATTATGATATACCCTATTACGTTCGTTATTGGTAGGTCATTTATGGAGGAGACTTATCTTTCAATGCATCCATTGGCTATTATCCCACAAAAGTTTAGTTTGGAGGGTTACGCCTTTGTTTTCAATAAAGATTCGTATATATTGAACTCCTATGTAGTTACTATTGGTAGAACGATAATAGGAACATTGGCAAGTTTATTCTTTACAGCAATGTTGGCATATACACTCTCAAAGAAAAATTATCCAGGAAGGTCAGTTATGACATTAATCATTGTATTTACTATGTGGTTTAGCGGAGGGCTTATACCTTACTTCTTGCTTATTAGAAGCCTTGGTCTTATAAATAAATTTGCAGTTTACATAATTCCTAACCTAATAAGCGCATGGAATCTGATTTTGCTGAGAAACTTCTTCATGTCTATACCAATTGAACTTGAGGAGTCAGCTAAAATAGACGGGGCAAATGATCTAGGTATTTTTTTCAAAATATATCTTCCACTTTCGTCTGCTGCATTGGCAACCATAGGTTTGTTCTATGCTGTTGATAACTGGAATGCATGGTTTGATTCCCTTATGTTTGTAAATAATCGTAAACTTTGGACACTACAGCTTATGTTGCAACAAATTATTTCTTCTACAAATGTTAACTCGCTTGTATCACCTTCTGCTGTACTTCAGCAGCAGATACCGATGGAGATTGTAAAATATGCATGCATTGTTGTAGCAACGGTGCCTATACTATGTGTTTATCCTTTTCTGCAGAAGTATTTTGTAAAAGGGATAATGGTAGGCTCTCTCAAAGGTTAAATCATGCGTAAGCATGTATTAATAAAAAATGAAATTAAGAAGGGGTGGAAATTATGGTAAAGTGGGGTAAAAAATCTCTAATAGGTTTTATGGTTTGTAGCTTATTTTTACTTTCTTTCTCTGGCTGTGGGAAAAAAGCAATTACAACATCTGAAAAAGCCTCAAAAGGACCTGTTGTACTGAAGTTTTATTTTAATGGAGCAGCTAATACTCAAAAGCCAGAAAATGAGAAGGTTCATAAATACATTCTTGACAAAACTGGGTATGACGTTCAGGTAGAAAATATACCGGATAACAACTATGATCAAAAAATGAAACTTACACTTGCAAGTCAGGATGTATTTGATGGTATGGGAACAATTCCTCTCACTTACAGTTGGGTTGATTTGAAGAATAAAAAGCTTATTCTTCCTCTTAACGATTTGCTCGACAAATATGGGCAAAACCTTAAAAAAGAATACGGAAAAAACCTTTCTGTAACAACTGATTCTGATGGTAAAATATGGGGATTGCCACGTGTCATGCAAGAAACAATGTTCCTGCCTGGTATCAGAGAAGACTGGCTTCAAAAGCTAAATATGAAGATGCCGACATCCTTAAAAGAATTTGAGATATATCTCGATGCAGTTTCAAAGACAGATCTTAACGGTAATGGTAAGCATGACGAAATTCCTTATTGCCCTTGGTGGACGTTATGGGGGTTCCGCTTGAGTATGGGACCGGCATTCCTTGGTGTCAATGGAGTAAATTATCTTACTCCTGATAATAAGATCATGCCGATCTATATGCATCCTCTTTATAAATCAATGCTTGAAACACTAAATAAATGGTATGACAAAGGCTGGATGTACAAGGAATTTGCAACGCAAAGTGATGATAAGAAAACCGAGCTTATGAAGGCAGGACTAATTGGTAGTATGAATCAATGGTGGTTCGGAGGGGACGCGACACTTAAACAGGGCATTAAATATTCTCCTATGTCTCCTTGGACTGATGCTCCTGGTGGAATAAAGGGATGGGGCTCTAACCCAAGCTATGATCCGAACTTTGCGATTTCTTCAACAAGTAAGCATCCAGAGGATGTTATGAAATTTGCTAACTGGGTTGCTTCTGACCCCGCCAACCAACTTACACTGAGATATGGTATTGAGGGTACAGATTGGAAGTATACAGACAGTTCAAAAAAGTCGATAGAGATGATTGATGGGTATACCGATAGATATTTAGCTTTTTATAACATTTTTAATTTCAATTTTGATGACATAAGCTTGCCTATCCATCCAGTTGATGCTATTAGTACAGATATTGCGAGAGTTAAAAACATTAGCAAGGATTGGACTGGGTTACCAGATACTCAGCATTTATGGCCGTTTAGTTTTACAGGAACTGCTGCTGAAAACGTTGGGACTGACGGTGACACAATGATAAATGAAGCTATTTTGAAAACTATATACGGACAGCAGAGCATTAATCAGTGGGATGCAACCGTAAAGCAATATATGAGTATTCAGGGTACCGTTGTTTCACAGGTTCAAACTGAGCAATGGAAGAAAAGCTTCTCAAATATCAATCCTTATGCATCTATCCATTAAGTGAATTTTTGGTTGATTATGTTTAAAGAAAATAAATGCATTAGGATTAAAATTTTATAATTAACAAATTTGTCCAAATTTTTTTCTGACAGAGAATCTGGACAAATTTAAAGCTTTAAATTTTATGAAATCTAAAAAGGATTAAATAATTGTAAATATATTACTTAAGAAGGATGATAAAATGAAGTTTTCCAATGGTTATTGGCTTATGAAGGATGGTTTTACCGTTATCAACCCGATGGATATCAGGGATGTAAAGGTCGGGGAAGATTCACTGACTGTATATGTCGCATGCTGTATAGTGACTTCCAGGAGTGATACTTTAAATGAACCACTTATTACCGTTACATTTACCTCCCCTATGCCCGACATAATTAAGGTTAAGATATCCCACTTTGACGGAATATACGACAGAGGCCCGCAATTTGAATTAAACTATGATCCACATACAAAAGTAAGTATTATAAATGCCAAAGAAGAAGCAAGCCTTATCAGTGGCAATATGCGTGTAAAGATTGACAAAAGGAAAGGATGGAATGTTGACTTTTATTATGATGGAAAACGTATGACTGGTAGTAACGGAAAAACTACAGCCTATATTACTGATCAGAATAAGAAACATTATATTCGAGAACAACTTGAACTTGGCATCGGGGAATATGTCTATGGACTCGGTGAAAGATTTACACCGTTTGTAAAAAATGGTCAGACTGTTGACATATGGAACTGTGATGGGGGCACCTCGAGTGAACAAGCGTACAAGAATATACCTTTTTATATAACTAACAAAGGGTATGGCGTTTTTGTGAATCATCCAGAAATGGTATCTTACGAGATCGCATCAGAAGTCGTATCTCGTGTTCAATTTAGCGTCGAAGGAGAAAGCCTTGAGTATTATATCATAGGCGGTCAATCAATGAAGGATGTCCTTGTTAACTACACCAACCTCACTGGCAAGCCATCTTTGCCCCCAGCCTGGTCATTTGGGCTTTGGCTTTCAACTTCCTTTACGACTAGCTATGATGAAAAGACTGTCAACAGTTTTATTGATGGCATGGCAAAACGTGACCTGCCACTACATGTTTTCCATTTTGATTGCTTTTGGATGAAAGAATATCAATGGTGTGACTTTATCTGGGATTCAGATATATTCCCCGATCCGGAGGGAATGATTAGTCGACTGAAAATAAAAGGGTTAAATATTTGTGTTTGGATAAATCCATATATCGCACAAAAATCTTATTTATTTGAAGAAGGTAGTAAAAAAGGATATTTACTAAAGAGAAACAATGGAGATGTTTGGCAGTCCGACAAATGGCAGGCAGGTATGGGACTTGTCGATTTTACAAACCCATTGGCTATTGAATGGTTCAAGAATAAGCTAAGAAAATTGCTAGATATCGGTGTTAACTGCTTTAAAACAGATTTTGGAGAAAGAATACCCACGGATGTAGAATATTTTGATGGTTCAGATCCTCAAAAGATGCACAACTATTATTCTTACCTTTACAACAAGAGTGTTTTTAGTTTATTAGAGGAAGTAAAAGGAAAACATCAAGCCGTCCTATTCGCACGTTCAGCAACGGTAGGTAGCCAAAAGTTCTCTGTACACTGGGGTGGTGACTGTACTGCCACTTATCTGTCTATGGCGGAAACGCTAAGAGGTGGACTTTCACTCTGTATGTCAGGTTTTGGTTACTGGAGCCATGATATAGGTGGCTTTGAAAGCACCGCGTCGCCGGACGTCTACAAGAGGTGGATTGCTTTCGGACTCTTATCATCCCACAGCCGTCTGCACGGCAATGAATCATACCGTGTGCCATGGATGTTTGATGAGGAATCTGTAGATGTATTACGTTTCTTTACCAAATTGAAATGCAGTATCATGCCTTATATATTTGTTGCAGCTGTGGACGCGTCACAAAAAGGCATTCCGATGATGAGAGCAATGGTTCTGGAGTTTCAGGATGACCCAAACTGTGTTATGCTAGACCGTCAGTACATGTTTGGCAGTTCATTGCTAGTCGCTCCTATATTCAATAACGAGGGTACAACACAATATTACCTGCCAAAGGGAACATGGACCAACTTTATTACTGGTGAAAAGATTGGGGGGGGTTGTTGGTGTAAGGAAAAGTATGGTTATATGAGCCTGCCGCTGATGGTGAAGCCTAACAGTATTATAGCCGTAGGTTCTCAAAATGAAAAACCAGATTACGATTATGCCGATGGGGTTATATTTCACGCATTTGAGATAGAAGATGGAGGGAAAGCCTCAACAATGGTGTATGACTTAGATGCAAAACCTGAGATTCACATAAGCATTGTCCGAAATAAGTCACTGCTAATAATTGAGGCAAGCAATTTCACTAAGCCATGGAGTGTTTGTCTGAGAAATGTTGAAAGCGTTGTTTCAGTAAATGGTGGTAGCTTTAAGACAATAACCAATGGTACTATAATTACTCCATATGAAGGGATTGCCAAAATAGAAGTCAAGTTATAATACCAAAATAAGATTTTGGGAGGAATTAAATTGGAAAGAGAAAAGTTACTTATGGATGAGTGTTGGAAATTTCAGTTGCAAGATGTACCCTACTCTCCTGTGCTCGGTCATGACATAACCTATCTAGCTAGCAAAGCTGAGCATGCAAAAGGCGCTGCAACGCGTGACTTTTATGATATGGACTGGCGGACAGTCAACCTTCCGCACGATTATGTAGTGGAAGGGATTCCTAACCCTACGAGAAACGAAGACCATGGCAGCCTACTTAGGGACAATGCATGGTACCGACGTTCTTTCAAGCTTAACGTAGAGGACCGTCAGCACAGAGTTACTCTACTATTTGACGGAGTGGCATCAACATGTATTGTATGGGTAAATGGTTATCTGCTTTGCAGAAATTATACCGGAGGCATTGGTTTTGAGGTAGATTTCTCTGATGTTGCCAAATACGGTGAAGATGTTAATGTGGTGTCGGTTTACATTAACAACAGTGATTTCGAAGGCTGGTATTATGAAGGTGGAGGTATATACCGTCATGTTTGGCTTTGTAAAACAAACCGAGTTTGCGTGAACTTATGGGGAACATATGTCAGAACATCAAAAGGGAAAGATGAGATATGGGAAACTGACATAGAAACAACGATTAGAAACGATAATTATGATTTAAAAGAAGCAAATCTAATTTCTGAAATTGTTGATATTAATGGGAATGTAGTTGAGCAGATACAATCATGCATCTGTCTGCCTGCACGAAAAAATACCGAAGTTAATCAGGTAGTACTACTTAAACAGCCTACACTATGGTCTATCAATATTCCAAATCTTTACACCCTTAAGACAAAGATATTTGTAAGTGGAGAACAGGTTGATGAATATCTTACAACATTCGGTTATAGGATGATAGAATTCAATCCAAATACTGGATTTTACCTAAATGGCGAGAATATGAAGCTAAAAGGCATGTCTAACCATCAAGATTACAGTGGGCTTGGAGTCGCTGTACCAGACAGAGTACAAGAATTTCGCATACAGAGGCTGAAAGATATGGGGTGCAATGCCTACCGCTGTGCACACAATCCTCATGCACCTGAGATTTATGATGCATGTGACCGACTTGGAATGATGGTTATGGATGAGAATCGTTGGCTTGATAGCTCAATAGAAGGCAGGATAGAAATAGAAAGCCTTGTTAAAAGAGATCGAAACCATCCATCAGTAATAATGTGGTCATTGTTTAACGAAGAGCCGGATATGGATAATGAGAGAGGACGCAAGACAATGGCATCTATCAGCGAATACTGCCACGAGCTTGACTCGACAAGGCCTGTTACAGCGGCATCTTTTTTTGGTATCTTGACGCCGGGTGGAAATGACAGTTCTGATATCATAGGTATAAACTATCATATTGAATTGTATGATAAGGTCCACAGAATGTATCCTGATAAAGCTCTTTATGCCTCTGAAACTGGCCGTGGATATAACAAACAGGGTATAGAATCTTGGAAGCAAGTTGACATTCGCCCATATATGATGGGAGCGTTTCCTTGGACAGGTTGGCAGTATCGTGGTGAATCAAGATGGCCTCGCTTATTTTCTGATAGTGGAACAATTAACCAATGTGGCAATCCTACACCTAGTTATTATATGTATAAGGCATATTGGACCAATACTCCATTTGCACAGATTTGCCCACATTGGAACTGGGATGGTATGGAAGGAAAAAATATTAATGTAACAGTGTTTACTAATGGAGATGTAGCAGAACTTTTCTTAAATGGTGTAAGTCTAGGAATAAAACCTATCGACCCATATTTCATGGCAAAGTGGTCTGTTCCATATAAATTGGGTAAACTTAAGGCTGTTGTGACGAAAAAAGGCATCATATACGCCCAAAATGAAGTTGTTACCACAGGGAAGCCAGAAAAACTAAAGTTGGTTATCGAAAACGATAGAGTTAATGCAGACGGTGAAGACATAGCCATAGTTACAGCCTACGCCGTAGATGGTAATGACAATGTTGTACCAACGGCAAATGGTTACCATGTAAATTTTACGACAAACGAGTATGGTGTCATTCTTGCTACCGGTAACACTGACACTGAAGATCATGACCTTCCACAGAAACCATGTAGAAAGACTTTTGAAGGCTACTGTCAAGTGATCATTAAATCATCCGATAAAGCCGGTAATCTTATCATAAAAGCATCCACTAAGGAATTAGGTGAAGCATCTATTGAAATCAAGACGTTAGAGAGCGAGCGTCGTCCATATGTTCCAATAGAATTTAACAGGTACATCTCATTGTGGAAGATGTCACCCATCATAACTGAACCTGTAGACATGAAGAAATTTATAAAGGAAGACCACCAAATGGATGACTGGAAGACTATGGAGGTGGGCCGTGGCAGTCCCATGGTATTTCAATCCATTTTTCCACGTTCATTCATGATGACAAAACCGACAGCTAATATTAATGCGTATGTTATGTACTATGCAGAATCAGTTATTCCAAAGCATGATGGGGCATACAAAAATATTAAACTACATTTTGAATGTATAGAAGGTAGTGTCGAAGCTGTGTTTATATGTGGAGATAAAATAATTTCTACAAAGAGAGAGAGCTTTGATGCAGGCATTTTAAATGTGGAGTTTCCAAGATTCATCTCCGGAGATAGAGTAATTGTATATTTGCTTATTAAGGCTAATACTGCATTCTGTAGTCTGAACAGACCGGTTAGATGGATATTTGAATAATTTGCTTATAAACGTTATTTTTACGGCTAATACAGTATTTCTAAAGGAGCTAGGTATATATGAGGTTAGCATATAATAAAAAGATCAAATTAATGTATTCGCAATCTGATAAGATAACATTGCCATCACTAGTAGCTCCTATTTTCTTACAAAACTTTTTAACTATGATGATGGGAAGTATTAATGTGTTTATGTTAGGGCATTATTCAGACCAAGCTGTGGGAGCTGTCGGTGTTGCCAATCAATATATTACTATGCTTCTAATGCTTTATTCTATTACGTCCTCAGGCACAGCAATCGTCATTAGCCAATATCTCGGTGCAAAGGAAAATAAAAAATCTGCAAAAGTTTCGATGGTTGCTTTGATGCTCAACACACTATTGGGAGTTATTCTTAGCGTTGCTTTTCTGCTATTCTCCCATCAAATGGTTCGGTTGATGAATCTTAAACCAATTATGATGGCAGATGCAGTGGTTTATATTCAGATTGTTGGTGGTACGTCTGTTATACAGGCTATTCTAAACGCAATGTTTGCAATCACCCGAAGCTATGGAAAAGCAAACTTACCGTTATATGTAGCGCTTGCAATGAATTTTATTAATATTTTGGGCAATTTTTGTGTTATTTTTAGACCATTTTATATTCCACTATATGGTGTAAGTGGAGTAGCTATTGTACAGGTTTTTAGTTCATTTGTAGCATGCTTAATGATGGCGTTTATGATGTCAAGGATGAAAATAGGTCTTGATTTAAAAGATCTAGTACCATTCCCGAAGATGGAGATTTACGACATAATGCATATAGGTTTACCTGCAGCGTCAGAGGGTCTGTCGTACAATCTATCACAGATCGTTAGTACTTTTATTATAACTCTTATAGGCACGGTGGAGCTTACTACAAGGATATATGTTCAGAACATAGTATTTTTCGTATCCGTATTTGGCCTGTCTATTGGTCAGGCGTCACAGATCATTATAGGCCGTTTTGTTGGAGCGAACATGCTTAATGAAGCAGATCGTGTCAATAAAAAAAATCTTGAACTGGCGGTATGTGCAAGTTTTTTGCTGTCGTTATGCTTATTGCTTATGAGTAAACCCCTTATGGGATTATTCACGAAAGACCCCCAAATAATGAAGATTGGGATTTCAATATTGACTTTCGACATCTTTGTAGAAATTGGAAGGGCGTTTAACAATGTAGAATCGAATTCACTACGTGGTGCTGGAGATGCAATCTTCTGTATGAAGGTTGCATTCACTTCAATGTGGGGCGTAAGTGTGATGTTATCATATTTCTTCGGAGTTATACTTCATTTGGGATTGATGGGAGTTTGGTTCGCCTTTGCTATGGACGAATGGTGCCGTGCTATACTCCTACTTAGGAGATGGTACTCTGGAAAATGGAAGAGTATGTCACTTATAAAATATGAAACCCAAAAATGATATCTCTTTTGTAATTGTTATGCTTATAATGTTGTAAAAAATTAATTAATAATGGGGTGACTAAAGTAATTGAGAAAAAGAACGCTTTATTTTTAGGTGATTATACCGATCCAAAGTATCATCCAGCAAAAGACATTGACGAACTTGTTAAAACGTCGCTTGATAAAAACTTCAACGTCACTTGCACTGAGAATTACAATAACCTGACATGGGAGGACGTTAAGCCCTACGATATTATCATTGACTATGCTGATTGTTCTAGCATAAAAATGACCAAAAGTACTATTGCTACTTTATTGACTTTCTTAGTAAACGGCAATGGTATACTGGGGATTCATAATGGAATTATTGTCCCAACTGATGCCTGCTACGAAATTCTTCATGTTTTCGGTGGAAAATTTATTGGTCATACCGACTACGTTCCACTTGATTATTACAAGGCTATTAATTTCGACAAACATCCAATAATGGATGGCTTTAAACCTTTTACCATGTCGGAAGAGCCTTACCAATTTGAGTTGGAGCAATGTGGAAATAAGAAAATAATAATGGAATACATGTGTCAGGGTTACAGGTATTCAGCAGCATGGGTACAAAATTATGGGTTGGGGCGTGTTGTATACCTTGCACCTGGTCATGATACTCGCTCTTTTATGGTTCCACAATTCCAAAGGCTAATTGCCAGAAGCGCAGAGTGGGCTGCTAGAATTCTATAAATTTCTAAATAATGATAGGATGGGAGGTTAAAATGGATAATATTGCGATTGTTACAGGTGCTGATCGAGGGCTTGGATACGCTATTACTGAAAAATTGCTCAATAGAGAATGGACTGTCATCGCTGGGCAATATCTTAATGACTGGAACATCTTAAACAAACTTTCAAAACAATACCCATTCAAGTTACACATTATTCAGATGGATGTTAGCAGTATAGAGTCGGTGATAGCTGCTAAAAATGTGGTAGCATTATTAGTCGACCACATCGATGTCATCATCAGTAATGCTGCTTATATGGGAGGTGAAAGCAATAATCAGCAACCGATGGAAGACAGTTATTATGTTAATATTATGCGTTCGTTTACTACCAATTCATTAGGTGGGCTTCGGCTTATAGAGACATTCTTGCCTATGATGAAAACTGGCATGAAGCGACTTTGCTTCGTGTCATCTGAAGTTAGCAGTATATCGATGATGAAGCGTGCTTACGGATATGGATACTGCATATCAAAAACAGCGTTAAACATGGGTGTACGTATACTATACAACGATCTTCATAAAGATGGCTTTACATTCCGAATTTATCATCCTGGATGGATGAGGAGCACCCGCAAGGATGGTAGTTATGATTCAATTGCAGATTTTCCACCGGGAATTTCTGCCGAATCGGCTATTCCACAGTTCATTGGCTCCAGAGACGACGAAGATCGCCTGGTGATGTTGGATTACATGGGTAATGAATGGCCATATTAATATTTAGGTGGTGTAATATTTGAAAAGAAATTCCCTTATATGTGGAACAATTAATGGGATAGCAAACGAGATTTCATGTCAAATTGAGGACAAAGGGTTTAATGTAATCAAAATCTCAGCCTCTCAGCTAAAAGAAGACATCAAATCTCTGATGAATGAACTTGATTCTTTGGATATGCTAGTTTACTTTGCCCTTGAGGAAGGAAATTCAAAACAAAGAACAATACGTGATGGACTTGATTATGAAGATTTGATGAGCACTTATGAAGAAAATACAATCAATTTTCTTCGAATTGTGGAATATTCTCATGAACTAATGATGAAAAGTTCTCTAAGAAGGATCTGCATTGTTACCAGTAGTAACAGTAGTATCAATTTTAATTCAAATTCCTGTGGATATGGATGTAGCATGTCCCAGGCTGCCATCAATAATCTGGTACAAATGCTTATGAACCGTTACCAAAAGGAAAATTTTACTTTCAGGATGATGTGTACAAAATATTATGCATACAAGGAGGCTGGAATTAAAGCTGCCCGCAACGCAGTAACTTATTTTCTGAGAAATAGGGCATATGATATTCACACCAATGAAAGAAACGACGAAAACCGTTTAGCTCTCAGAGATATATATGGCAGAGAAATTCCTTGGTAGTTTTGTTTTAAACTTAACTTAACTTTATTTTAATATGAAAGGGGTTTATTATTATGAACGTTAATTACAAGAGTTACAATAATTTTAATATTGCTATATATTTTTCCAACTCAGCAGTGAAAAAAGCTTATGACGAACAATGGCTTGAGAAAAGTTATGCAGCTATTTCTAAAAATATTAGAATAGGTAAAATTTATATTGAAACTTTTCGCCATGGCGAAACCGCTGACAAGGAACATATTGAAAAGGCAATTGATTTTTTTAGAAAAAAGGGCATCAAGCAGATATCAGGTGGAATGATGGTCAACGCGTCTAAATCTGGTCCTTTCAGAAGGAGCTTCTGCTTTACGGACCCTTCAGAACGTGAGCAGTTCCGCCAGTTGGTCGAATATACAGCGAGTTTGTTTGATGAAATAATTTTCGACGATATGTTCACGTTTAACTGTCGTTGCCAGAAATGTCAAGCCGCAAAAGGCGAAATGAGTTGGACTGAGTATAGACTCAAGACAATGGAGGGCGTTTACAGTGATCTTGTTATGAAAACGGCAAAGTCTGTGAATCCTAATTGTGATATAATAATAAAATACCCCAACTGGTATGAACAATATCAATTTGCAGGCTATAACCTTGAAGCAGGTCCAAGATTATTTGATCACTATTATGCGGGAACGGAAACACGTGATTCGGACAACACGACCCAACACCTTCAGATCTATCAGAGCTACAATATAATGAGATATTTTGATCATCTACGCCCTGGTCATTTTAACGGTGGGTGGGTCGATCCAGGTAGTCCTGGTTCATGGAATCGTTTTGCACAACAGTTTGATCTGACGCTCTTTGCAAAACCTAAAGAGACTACAATCTGGGATTATGATTTTCTGTTGGATTATATAAAGGATGAAAACGGAGAAAAGAATATACTATCTATTAGTTCCGCAATTGCTGGTGATTCATTTGAAAAGGTAGACTCTTTTCTCGGGGAACTTGGAAACCCTTACGGCGTGGCAAGCTACAAGCCTTACCAATCATTTGGAGAAAGTTATATTCACAACTATCTTGGCATGATTGGAATACCTATTGATCTTTTTCCTGAATTCCCTGAAGCAAGTAAAGTTGTATTTTTATCACAGCAAGCCAGTTATGATCAAGATATTGTAGGCAAGATCAAAAAATTTTTGGCAGAAGGCAAGCGAGTTATCATAACATCTCAACTTTATAAGGCATTATTATCAAGAGGTATCAAAAATATTGTAGAATTCGATTATACAGACAAAAAAATATCGACCTCTCAGTTTGTATTCCGAGAGAGTATGAATGGCGAACCAAACAATATATATTATTCCGAAAATCCAATTATATTTAATGAGATTTACTATGGATTGACAGAAGCGGAAGAAACCATACAGTGTGTTGTGGGAAATAACCGTTATCCACTTGCACTCACCATCCGAGGCTATGAAAAAGGCGATTTCTATGTTATAAACATGCCTGACAATATTGGTGACCTCTACAATCTGCCACGTGAAGTGATTTCCGCAATACGTCACATATTTATGACCGAAATTCCTGTTGCTTACGATGCGCCCGCACAGGTATCCTTATTTGTCTATGATAATAATACCTTTAT
>DATCID010000263.1:0-46433 GCA_036507975.1 Ruminiclostridium sp. | reverse complement strand
AATCAAAATATTATCGAAAGGCAATGACAAAAATAGTGGAATTTGGATGAAGATTTGAGGATTCATCGTAAGAAGCAAAAGAAATTTAGATGAATTTAGCAAAAAATCTGCGTAAAAATTTCATACGCAGATTTTCGGTATAACAATAAAATATGGAGATTTTATGTGGGTTGATAATGGTTGATAATTCATTAATTCATTAAATTTCGATAACAGATATTTACAGGTTGTTAAATGTACAGTATATTGAGTATATGTACATTTAGATAAGGAGTATTATTAATGAAATCTACAAAATTAGTATATACCTGTAGTTATTGCAGCGGAATTATTCTATTTATTCTTGGTGCTTTCCTTTTGTTTAATATAAAAACTGCACCTCCACCCCCAGTTCAAGATGTTTCTACTCCTTCAAGCAATTCAAAATCAATAGACATCATTACCAAATATACGGGAAACCAAAATCCCATAAATTTTTTGGTGTTTATAAAAGAAGCCTCTGGACTAAACACAGATACTATGATTATTGCTCACTATGAACCAAGTACAAAGCAGATAAGCTTGTTAACTGTTCCTAGGGATACAAAACCCAGCAACAATGCTAACTATAAGATAAATTCTGTTTACTATTTAGGTTTAAATAAATACGAACGCTCTAAAGAACTTTCAGAAGCAGAAAAGAAACATAAAGCAGTAGAATATGCTACTCAAACAATAAGTAATCTAACTAATATCCCTATAGATTATTATATATACCTTGAGATATCTACCGTAAGAGAAATTGTAGATAGATTGGGCGGAGTTTACTTTGATGTTCCTGCTGATTTGAAGTATACTGACCCTACCCAAGACCTTTATATTGATCTTAAAAAGGGATATCAGCTTTTAGATGGTGACAAGGCCGAACAGCTTTTACGTTTCAGAAAACCATTTAGCTTATCTCGTGCTTCAGCAGATTTGAAAGAATATTATGATGGTTCGGACTTAAAAAGGACTGAAATGCAGATAAAATTTTTGAATGAATTAATTCAGCAGAAGGTTAATTTATTAGAGCTTCCAACGCTTATTCCAATTATAAAATACACCTTTGAAAACGTTATAACAAACACTTCTCTTACAGATACTCTTTCATTGTTTAGTGCCTTTACTCAAGCGTCTAGACCAAGTATGAATACATTCAAATTGTATGGCTTGGATAAAAGAATAAATAATGCTGAATACTTTATTTATATTGATAAAATAGAAGATATAAAAACAAGGGACAGATTTGATGCACAAGAGATAATTGATAAGTATTTTACATCCAAATCAAATTCATTTTTTCCAGATAAAAGTAAACGATATGACTATCAATCTATTTTAGATAGTAATCCCTCCAACTCAGAAACAGATTCCCAGGGAGATGGCAAGGATAAACCTTAAATAAACCTTAATACCTCAGCTTTCTCGGTTAGAAGCATTTTAATAACAGGACGGTAGCTGTATCTGCCGTCCTGTTAAGATTAGTACATTATTACTGGGAAAGTTGTAAAAATTTCATCTGTGAAATCAGTTCTTGATATTCAGCCTCGAGCTCCTCATTATCTGAATTAGTTTGCGATAGCTTTGACAACACTTCAGTCATGCGCATTTGCAATATAATCTTTTGAGTCTGGCTGCTTTCTTGTATTTTCGAAATGTTATGTCTAGCTTCAAAGGCTTTCAAATTACCGTCAAACTCTAAAATCTTTTTATTTTTTACCACTAGCAGCCTTTGAGCAACTGCGTTAACAAAAGCCTTGTCATGAGATACAAACAAAACTGTTCCTTCATACTCGCAAAGTATATTTTGCAAAGCCTCGATTGATGCAATATCTAAATAGTTTGTTGGTTCATCAAGCAATAAAACATTTGCACTGGAAACAAATAGCTTTGCAAAGCTAACCTTTATTCTCTCGCCGCCACTTAACACCCCTACTTTTTTATAAACATTCTCGCCACTTAGTATCAGTCTTGCTAGGATTGTTCTTGCAGTAGTTTCACTTTGCACACTTTCCTGCATCACATTTTCAAGTACATTTTTTTGGAGATCTAAGTTCTCAAAGCCTTGACAAAAGTATCCCAGCACAGCCTTTGGAACAACATTTATACGTTTTTCGGATAGTACACTATTTATATCCAGTCCATCCACATTTTGTCCCTTCAATTCACCTAAATTATTTTGCTCAAAATTACTATAAATCTGATTTAGCAGCGTTGTCTTACCCACCCCATTCTCACCTATAATAGCTTGCTTCCTGCCCTTATATACCTGAAATTTTGCATTTGCAAATATTTCTCTCCTATCATAACAAAAGCTCAAGTCATCACTTGAAATCACTATTTTATTATGCGGTGGATTGGTCAACGAAAAATCAAGCTTTATGCTTGAAAGCTCTTTTGGCTTGTTTTTGATCTCCAATTTTTCAAGCCTAGTATTTATGCTTTTGGCTGCATCGTGTATCTTTTCCTGCATTTCATTGGAATTACGTTTATGCAAGCGAGCCTCAGAATTACCCATACGTGTTGGAGTTTTTTTTATGGCTTTGGCTCGTGCTTTACGGTTTACAATAGCTTCCTCAAGATGTTTTTTTTCATCAACATAGTTTTCATACTCAAACCATTCCCTGTTCACCATTTTTTGCTTTTGCTGCTGATAAAAGGAAAAGTTGCCTTCGTAAAATGTTATCCGTCCATTTGATACCTCAATTATTTTGTTGCATATACTATCAAGCAGGTCTCTGTCATGACTTATGAGTACCAGTGATTCTGCTTTCGAGAGCTTGTTCTTTAAAAGTAGAATCCCCTTAAAATCAAGGTTTGCTGTGGGTTCATCTGCAAAAAGCAATAAACTGTTTTTGCTCAAAGCACTTGCAATTTTTAGCCTTGTTTGCTCTCCACCACTTACTTTAACGCTCTTGATTTTATCCTGAACAGCAAATTCGCTCAGAACTTTGGCATCTGCTACGATTTCTTCATCAGAAAATTGCTTGATATAGGCAGCTTCACAGAACCTTTTGACAATACCTTCATCTGGCAGCAGCTCACCAGCAAGAATATTCAAAAGTGTAGTTTTTCCTGCTCCGTTTTGACCAACCACACCTATCTTATCTCCACTTCTGATTTTCAGCTGGTCAAATGATAATATTTCTCTATCACCAAAGTTCTTTTTAATATTTAATGAATCTAAAATAAGCATAAAAAAATCTCTCCTTCGCTTGTTTAGCTGGAAAGATCAAATAAACACAATTTTTAATGGTTATAGCGTAACTTAACTCACGCTAAAAAAGCGGAAGTATTAGCGGCCGTAAACATCCCAAAATAAGCTATTAGGTATGTGTTATTTAACTAATCCAGCACAAATAAGGGCGTAACGCCCAAATAAAATCTCAATTGATTTTAAAAGCTGAATTAGTCAATTCTCATTAATCCAATACCTTACCCTTTCACAAAATTACTCTATGGCGCCTGAAATTGCCAACTATATGATAATATAAGTTTCTCAGGCAAAACACTAATTGCTCAGCACTTCTCATAGAGTATTCAACGTATTATATAAATTGAATATATATAATACGTCCATATTCAGTATATAACATTAATACAAAGAGAGCAATATTATTGCTATTTAAAGTTTATTAATTAAAATAAACGAAGGAAATTTCTTATAATGAAATATAATGAAAAAGCACTAATTGTGATTATCCAAAACTTACGGTCCCTTGGAATAATTCTTATATGCTTACCAAAAACAAACGCAATCAGCTCTATATAAGCAAGTGCGCCTATTATTATACCAAATACAGGAACGATGTTAAATCTAAGTGAACCCAAAATATCACCTTTTAATAAGTGCTGAACACTTCTAGTGTTGCCACAGCCTGGACAGTAAATATCAAAAAAGGTATAACTGGGGCACGCTGGAAAGGTATTACCTAAATAATAAAGTGCATCTCTAAAGAAACAAAGCAGACCTATTGCAACAAACGGAAAAACGCAAACTAAAACTTTTATCCAAAGCGACTTATTTTTCAACGTAACCTCCCCATTTGCCGAATAGCTGCTATATAGTAAATGTTTGATAATTAGGAATAACTAAATAATATCTTTCCCCTTCAAAACTGTGTTTTATAAATTAGTTAATTCTTAGTTTTTCATTTTACAACTGGAATTTGTGCACGAATACTATCTACCATATCCAAATCTAAATCAACAAAAACTATCTGTTCTTTTTCATCAGCTCTAGCCAAAACATTTCCCCATGGGTCACATAACATTGAGTTTCCATAAGCAACATAGCTAGCTTCCGTATTCCTCGCAGGAGACACAGCCGCATGAAACGCTTGATTATCAAGAGCTCTAGTCCGTACTAGTAGTTCCCAGTGTGCAGGGCCTGTGGTCATATTAAAGGCACCTGGAGTAATAATGACTTTGGCTCCAGCTTTGCTCATTTCTGCATAAAGCTCACTAAAACGCATATCAAAGCAGATAGCAACACCTATTTTGCAATATTCTGTATCTACAACAGTGCTTTGATTGCCGCTAGATAAAACATCAGATTCCTTAAAACGTATGCCATTCTTGATATCGACATCAAATAAGTGCATTTTTCTATGCTTTCCAATGATTGAACCAGTTCTGTCAAAAAGCAAACAAGTATTGTATATACGTCCTTCACAAATCTCGGGAATCGAACCGGCAACCACGTACATATCATTATACTTGGCAGAGGTTGAAATGACTGATAAAGTTTCGCTATTTTCTAAATTTTCAGCATATATTGGAAAGCTATGAGTATCATATGGGCAATTGAACATTTCTGGCAATACAGCAATGTTTACATTTTTCTGCCCACAAATTTCAAGCATCTCCACTGCTTTTTTAAGATTATCCTGCTTACACTCTGTAACCTGCATCTGGCATAGCCCTAGCTTTATTTTATTCATACAGCACCTCATAGTAATAGCTTTTAACTATATATTATCAAAACATAATGTACATAGCAATTTTTGAAGGCGCTAAATGTCTATAATTTATTCTGATTTGTACCAAGAAACTCAATTGTTTAACATATCCTTTAGAGATACCTCTGCATGGTGATAACGCGTTCTTTTTTGGGTTTTATCATGATAATTAATGCTGTTGTTGGGACACCACTGGATACATGCCATACATTGCTCACATTTATGCTCCCATACTAGATGTACATTTTCTATATGAATGTTTTGCGCTGGACATACCTTAATGCATATTCCACAGCTATTACAATTCCCATTACAATGGAATCCTGCGTCAAGTATGGCAAGATCATATCTTTTATTTATTGTTTTTTCTCTAAGCTTCTCATTATTAAGCACAAGTTTTTCAAAGAACCGGGTACCTTCTGGGCCAGCGCATTGCTTTTGCCCAATGATATTAACTATATTTCTTATGGTTTTTTCTGATTTCAGGTAAACTATGTTGTTATAAACATTTGGAAAAGCACTGTATTCTACAATATAATTTCCGGGCATCATAACTGAAAATTCTCCATCAAGTTCATGCCCCATTATATTCACTTGATTTCGTAAACCTTCCAACGCGATACCTCTCATTCTACCATGAGTTGCAACTCCAAATTTATATTGCTTTTTTTTCATAATCAGTTTCTTTACAAAATTTTCTACTAATACAGGCATTTGATAGTAGTACACAGGGAAAACTATTCCTACCCTATCATACTGAGTTGTATCTATTTCGTTTTGGTCATATTGAATTTTTAGAAGTTTTGTTTCTCCTAGTTGATATGCTATTTTTCTTGCCACAGCCAAGCTATTTCCAGTTCCACTAAAGTAATATATAACATTTCTCATAAATAATTCTCCTTTTAGTTATGAAATACTATATAGTATATTTCATAACTAATAATATACTTTCCGATTAATAGTGTCAATATGTTTTGAAATTTTGTTTATTGCATTTCAAAACATGGTATAATAGGTATAATACTTTTAAGGAGCTTTTTGATGAACAAATATGAAATACGAACAAATAAAAAAAAGGAAGCCATTTTAAAAGCTTCTCTTGAATTATTCCAAAAAAACGGCTTCGCAAACACAAGCATAAAGGAAATTGCTGCACTCGCTAAGGTCTCCCAGGTTTCTATTTACAATTATTTCGGCAGTAAAAATCTTTTAGTAAAAGAAGCAATTGCGGCTCTTATGGACGATATGCTTATAATGGCAGAAGAAATCCTATCTCTTGACATATCGTTTCCCCAAAAGCTAAGAAGAGTTCTTTCCCTTTGCCCCGAAGAATTCAGTCATTCTGTAGAAGAATTCTTTACAATTACTGCCCTTGAAGACCCGCAGATGGTACAAGCCATATTTAACACTTTTGAGGATAGAAAAATGCTTCTTTACGAAAAATATATTGACGCTGGAAAAGAAGCTGAATGTATTGATGCCTCCATACCTACAGCTACAATTCTCGATTATGTGAAAGCGTTCGATGCCCTTGGAAATACGCCAAAATATCTTGAGCAAGCCGTGAAATACAGAGATGATTTACTTAAATTATTTATTAGTGGACTATTAATAAATAGCTAATATAAAAGATATTGCTGATAGTGCATTTCATAATGAATGTCATGAAATTACTAGTTCTATCATCAGATATTTTTGATGCTAACTCAATAAAATACATAGTCATTGATGGAGCAGGCCACGGGATAAATCATGAGTTTGCTTCAATCGTTAATATCAAGATTTGTGAGTACCTCTCTGGTAAAATGATATTTAATTAAACCCGCACACAATAAACTCAAGAGGAGGATGAATACACTTTCTATTCATCCTCCTCTTGAGTTTTTAATGCTGATTAGTTAGTTTTTCAAGCTATGCAAAGGGGCTGGTATTCTTCCACCTCTATTGATAAAATCTGAACTTCCGTATGAATTCACCTTCATTACTGGTCCAGAGCCTAGCAAACCGCCAAATTCAACCCTGTCCCCTACTTTTTTGCCTGGAGCTGGGATAATTCTAACAGCAGTAGTTTTTGTGTTCACAACGCCAATTGCCGCCTCATCCGCAATGATTGCAGAAATAGTTTCAGCAGATGTGTCACCTGGAACAACAATCATATCAAGCCCAACCGAACACACACAGGTCATAGCCTCAAGCTTATCAAGTGACAAAGCGCCACACTCTACAGCATCAATCATTCCAGCATCCTCACTTACGGGTATAAATGCACCACTTAGGCCTCCAACAGAGGAAGACGCCATAACTCCGCCCTTCTTTACCGCATCGTTTAAAAGTGCCAAAGCAGCTGTTGTACCATGAGTTCCACACTTTTCCAAACCCATCTCCTCAAGAATATGAGCAACACTATCACCTATTGCAGGAGTAGGTGCAAGAGACAAGTCAACAATTCCAAAAGGAACATTTAGTCTGCGGGATGCCTCTCTAGCTACCAACTCGCCCATTCTGGTTATCTTGAATGCAGTCTTTTTTATAGTTTCAGAAACGGTACCAAAGTCCGCGCCCTTCACCTTTTCAAGAGCACATTTGACAACACCAGGGCCGCTAACACCAACATTTATAACACATTCCGGCTCACCAATGCCATGAAAAGCCCCTGCCATAAATGGGTTGTCCTCAACAGCGTTTGCAAATACAACTAATTTTGCACATGCTATTGCACAACTATCAGCTGTTAGTTCAGCACATTTCTTTATAACCCTACCCATTTCAGCAACAGCATCCATGTTGATACCGGCTCTTGTAGATGCAACATTTACAGATGAGCAAACCTTTTTTGTAGTGCTGAGAGCCTCTGGGATTGAAGCAATAAGTCTCCTATCACCTTTGGTATAACCCTTGTGAACCAATGCAGAGTAACCCCCAATGAAGTTTACACCAACTGTATCAGCAGCTCTGTCCATTGCTTGTGCAAACTTTGCATAATCCTCGCTATCACAGCTTTCAGCTATCAAAGCGATAGGCGTAACAGAAATCCTTTTATTTATAATTGGGATTCCATATTCTTTTTCAATGTTCTCACCTGTAATAACAAGCTTTTCAGCATACCTGGTTATTTTTTCATATATCTTATTACAAGAAATATTCAAATCGGGATGGCAACAATCTCTAAGTGAAATACCCATTGTTATAGTTCTGATGTCAAGATTTTCTTTTTGGATCATATCTATTGTTTCAATTATTTCAAAAGGACGTAACATTAGCATTTACCTCATATTCTATGCATTGAATTAAAAATATCTTCATGTTGAATCTGGATTTTTAAGCCCATCTCAACTCCCTTGTTTTGAAACTTTTCAGAAAGATCATGAAATGGGATATTACATTTAGAAATATCCACAAGCATAATCATTGTAAATACATCTTGCATAATAGTTTGAGTTATATCAAGTATATTAACATTACTATCTGCTAAAATATTGCTTACCCCTGCAATTATTCCCACACAATCTTTTCCAATAACTGTTATGACTGCTCTCACTGTCACTACCTCCTAAATATGTTCTTATTACTTAGTTGCTACTTAATAAACTGTATTATATATCTTTGTTATATAAATATCAATTGCGAACATATGTTTGATTTTCACTTTTTTATATGATATACTTTCACTAAAGTATATTGGTTTGTTATTTGTTTCGAAATCTTAATACTAAAAAAATGGTTTATAAGAGAGATTTATATGAATTTATTCGATAAGCTTGGTGTTTTAGCTGACGCCGCTAAATACGATGTCTCTTGTTCCTCAAGCGGTGGGACTAGAAATAATAAAAATGGTGTTGGCAACAGCCATACTGCTGGCATCTGCCACACCTGGTCTGATGATGGCAGATGTGTTTCTCTGCTGAAAATTTTGCTATCAAATGAATGTATTTATGATTGCGTTTACTGTGTAAATAGGGTGTCAAACGATGTGACTCGAGCTAGTTTTACAGCAGATGAGGTTATAGAGCTCACGATGAATTTTTATAGGCGGAATTATATTGAAGGGCTTTTTCTAAGCTCGGCTGTGCTCAAAAATCCTAGTTATACTATGGAATTAATGCTTGATATAGTTCGAAGGCTTCGCAATGAGCATGGGTTTTATGGATATATACACCTCAAGGGCATACCTGGTGCTGATGAAAAGCTTATAAACGAAGCTGGTATGTTCGTCGATAGAATGAGCATTAATATTGAGCTTCCTTCAGACAAAGGCCTTGAAGTCTTAGCACCACAAAAGCCTAAGAAAGCATTACTAAGGCCTATGCAGCAAATAAATAACAAAATTATTGCCTCTAAAGAAGAACACAAAACCTTCAAATCCAGTAAATTGTTTGTCCCTGCTGGTCAGAGTACCCAGCTTATTATAGGCGCCACGCCCGACAGAGACTTAAGTATTCTAAAGCTCTCTGAAGCACTATATGACAATTTCAATTTAAAAAGGGTATATTACTCTGCCTATGTTCCTACTTTGACAGATTCAAGACTCCCTGCTTTGATTAAGCCACCTCTACTTAGAGAGCACAGGCTTTATCAAGCAGATTGGCTTCTCAGATTTTACGGATTTAGTGCTGATGAGTTGCTTAGCAAAGCCAACCCCGACTTTAGTCCAGAGCTCGATCCAAAAGCTGATTGGGCACTTAGAAACCTTCATTTATTCCCTATTGAGATTAACTCGATAGATTATGAGATGCTTTTAAGAGTTCCTGGGATTGGTATTCAATCAGCTAAAAGAATTATTGCGTCAAGGCGAGTTGGTAGGCTAAACTTTGACAACTTAAAAAAAATAGGTGTTGTTTTGAAGAGATCTGGACACTTCATTACTTGCCAGGGAAAGACTTACGAAACTTATAGCAAAAATGAATCTGTTGTAAAGGAATCTCTTGTTTCTTCGAAATTGCTTCCTCAAAGCAAGAAGGCTGTTGTTGGGCAAATGTCGTTATTTTCAACCAGTAATGATTATGATATAGGCAGAAACACATCTAATTTATACCTTTTTGATCAACCCTCAAACACCAAGCAATGGCTTAGCTACTACGATCAGCCACAAGATGGGAGGCTGTTGCTCAGTGATATACATTTATGATGGAACCTGGGATGGCTTTTTGACTGCAGTTCACCATTATTATTATGACCGTCAAAGCGTCACAAACATAGAATCAGCTCTCTCCTATCGCCCCAATTTGATAGATGACTATAAAAACATTATCGTTGATACTTCCAGGGCAAAGTCGGTAGAAAAAGCTATTTTAGATAAAATATCCTTTGATAGCCTAGATAACATAATGCGTTGTTTTTTCTCAGAAACAGAAGGACGTGAAATGTGGATTATCAGATATATTAAAATAGGGTTCAAAATCGGTAGCAAAATTGACTGTATGCTTGGAGATCCAGCTGTTTTAGATGTTTTACAGCCTGCTAGGAAAGTCAAATTCGAGTGCCATCGAATGCTTGGCTTACTTCGTTTTGAGCTTCTTGAGAGCAATATTTATTATGCTAAAATTCAACCCGATCACAATATTATCACTTTTATTTCTTCCCATTTCAAGGAACGTTTTGCAGACCAAAACTGGGTTATTCATGACACCAAAAGAAGCCTTGCAGCTCTATATAACACCAAGAGGATGCTTATTTCATACATGAACTTAACTAATATTCCAAACCTCCATGCCGATGAACTCAAATTTCAATCGCTTTGGAAAAACTATTTTAAGCACATAGCAATCAAGAGCAGGTTTAATCCAAAGCTGCAAAAGCAATTTTTGCCCAAACGCTATTGGAAGCATCTAACAGAAAAAACGTAAATTAATTTTAATTAATTTAAGGATAGCCGACAACAAGTCAACTATCCTTAACTATTCACCAAGTTTTTATAAATTCCGTCGGCATCAGCCGACTACCATAACTATTTACTATTCATTTTTCACTATTCACTTGCTTTTAGTCTATTCACTTGCTTTTAGCCTATTAACAAGTTCCTTAAATACATTTCCGCGATGCTCAAAATTCCTGAACATATCAAAGCTAGTACTTGCAGGAGATAGTATTATGCAGTCACCAGGGGTTGCCTCCTCATAAGCCTTGTTTACAACATCTTCATAAGTATCACAATGGATTATTTTCAATTCACATTCAATATCTGTTTGATGAATGTAATTATTGAAAGCCTCCTCAATCCTAGTTGCAGTGGCACCAATCAATACAAGACATTTAACTTTTTCGGCAATCAACTGCCCCAATGGTTCATATGGTATACCTTTATCCTTGCCGCCTGCTATAAGAATCACTTTGTTCTTAAAGGTACTGAGCGCAGCAATTGTTCTTGAAGGGCTGCTATCTATTGAGCTATTGTAAAATTTGATACCGCCTAGCTCCCTTACTAACTCAATTCTATGTTCAACGCCATTAAAAGTAGTTGCTATTTTTCGAATAGTTTCAGGTTTCACAAAATCTATTGTTGCAGCCGTAGCAGCCATATAGTTTTCAATATTATGAACACCAGGTATTTTAATGCTATCTGCGTCAACTATCTCTATTTCCTTTCCATCATTTTTAACAATAATTTTCCCGTTTTGAAAAACAACACCATTATTAAGATTATTAATCCTTGAAAAGTATACACATTTCGCTTTTGCTTCATCACCAAAGCTCCTTGTAATAACATTGTCAAAATTGAGAATTAGCTTATCTTTATCAGTTTGGTTGATAAAAATATTCTTCTTTGCATCAATATACTCCTGCAATGACTTATGTACATCCAAATGATTAGGAGAAATATTTGTTATTACAGCTATCGAAGAACAATTTCTTATAGTTATTAGCTGAAAACTACTCAATTCTAAAATCACCTTATCTGTTTCTAGCACATCATCTATTTTGCTCAGAAGAGGAGTTCCTATATTGCCACCTAACCAACAATTATAACCTTCCTCAGTCAATATTTTATATATCAAGGTAGTAGTTGTGGTTTTGCCGTCACTACCAGTTACTGCAAACACCTGTGCTGGACAAAGATTAAGAAAAACCTCCATCTCAGAAGTAAGCTCTGCGCCTCTATCTACTGCATCGACTAGTTCTGGCAAATCATGTCTCATGCCAGGAGTACGGAAAATCACATCAAAACATTTAAGTCTTGATAAGTAATCATTCCCAAGGCTATAATGAACTGGAAGCCCCTCAAGCTGAGAAAATGCATCCTTAAGATTCTCTGAAATGTTTTTATCAAATGCGGTTACATCAACCCCAAGATTGATAAGATATTTAATTAAAGGAATGTTGCTGATACCAATCCCTAATACAGCTACCTTTTTACTCTTTATGTCATTTTTAAACTGTTCAAGCTTGCTATTCATACTTAACCCTCCTTCAATAAACTAAGTCTTCTTTATCTTTGCAGAGATACTAATTTCCCACTCTACGAGTATTCGATAAGTATCTCTAAGCTCGAAATAAGTGCGGCTAGAGTTCAGAAAACTTCATCTGAACTAAGTCTTCTTTATTTCTATTGCAAAAGTAATCTATTTATAGTAGAATACAAATGCACTATAGTTACGCGGATATGGCGGAATTGGCAGACGCGCATGGTTCAGGTCCATGTGAGAGCAATTTCTTGCAGGTTCAAGTCCTGTTATCCGCACCAAAAGAGTTTGAAAATTTATTTTCAAGCTCTTTTTATTATTACTTAATATCTTGAAAACTAAACCTATCTGCTTCTTTTGTATAAAAAAATGTTTTAAGCGATTTAAAATTATATTTACTGGCCATTATTAATTGCTCTGTACTTCCAACAAACAAAATACCTTGTGGATTTAATGACATATTAAAATTCTTATAGATATCATTCTTTGCTTCCTCGGTGAAGTAGATAAGCACATTTCTACAAACGATTAAATCAATACCTATTGGATAAGAGTCTCTGAGAAGATTGAACTGTTTAAACTCAACACAATTCTTTACTTCGTCCTTTATCTTAAAGCTATCACCTATTACTGTGAAATATTTATTCTTCATTTCATTAGGTAAATTTTCTAAACTTTTTGATGTATATATGCCGATTTGAGCCTTTTCTAATGATCCCAAATCAATATCTGTAGCAAGTATCTTTATTGAGCTAAGTGGCAAAAGCTTATTTAAAACCATTACAAGAGTATACGGCTCATCACCAGTTGAACAAGCAGAGCTCCAAATTGTAATTTTTTTCTTATTACTCAATAAAAGAGGTATAATCTCTTTTTCAAGGACTTCCCATTGATCAGGATTTCTGTAAAATTCAGAAACATTAATAGTAATATAATTTATAAACTCTTTAAATAAATCCTTATTAACCTTCAATACCTGCACATATTCTTTATATGTATCAATGTTATTTTTTTTTATCAATGCATCAATTCTTCTCTTCATTTGCTTCTCTTTGTAAAGAGTAAGGTTGATTTTTGTCATTTTCAATATTTCTTCTTTAAAGCCCTCATATTCCATAATTTAACCTCATCATTAATATTCTATTCTGAAAGGGGTATATTTGATGTATATATTGATATAATCACTTTTGCTTAATAGCAAATGAAAAACAAGGCTAGATTTTAGTTGTTCCTTTTCATCTAAATAAAGGATGTACCGAGGTACATCCTTTATCTGTACTATAAACAATTATTAATCTTTTTGCTCTGCTATACTGTCTGCTATAGTATTTGGCATTTCTTCTTTATGTTCAGTTGGAAGCTCTTCTGCTTCAGTGGCAGAAACATCTTCCTCTTCCTTCTTTGTACCAACAGGATCAATTGGATTTACATCTTTAATGCTTAGGCTAATTTTCTTTGATTCAGCATTAAGCTCAGTAATCTTTACTTCAACCAGTTGACCAACTTTAAGAACGTCACTTGGCTTACCTAAACGAACTGATGATATTTGTGAAATGTGTACTAGTCCATCAATTCCTTGCTCGATTTCAACAAATGCACCAAATGGTACCAATCTAACTACTTTACCAGAAATAATATCTCCAACATGATATTTTTCAATTGCTTTGATCCAAGGATTGTCCTCTTGCTTTTTGTAGCCAAGTGAAATACGTTTCTTTTCTTTATCAAACTCAAGTACAGTAACAATTATTTCATCCCCAGCCTTAACAATTTCAGATGGATGTTTGATTTTAGTCCAAGAAAGTTCAGATAAGTGAACAAGTCCATCAACTCCGCCTATATCAACAAAAGCACCAAAGTCCATAAGACTCTTAACTTGGCCTTCGTATGTTTTACCTACCGCAATACTGTTCCAAACCTCACTTGATGCACTTTCTTTATTCTTTTCAATTATTGCTCTCGAAGAACCAACTACTTTCCTCTTCTGTTTGTTGATCTCAATAATCTGAACTTGTAAAACCTGCTTAACAAATTCTGAAAGATCTTTAATAAATCTATCACTTATTTGTGATGCAGGAATAAATATTTTTACACCGTAAGCATACCCGATTATACCACCATTTACTTTTTCGTTAACCTTAACTGTAACTGGTTTCTTTGTTTCAAAAGCAGCTTCAAGAACATCCCAGCCTTTAACCGCATCGACTTTCGTTTTGCTTAACATAACAGTACCTTCACTATCGTTAACTCTAACTACAAAAACATCAATCTCGTCTCCAACCTTAATTGATTTTTCAGGATTAAAATCTACGTCATCTGAAAACTCATGCATTGGGATAATTCCATCTGATTTAAAACCCAAGTCAACATATACTTCATTAATGTTATATCCGATAATTTTTCCTTTTGCAATTTGACCCGTTGTTAAAGTTACTAGAGAGCTTTCAAATGCATCAGCAAAGCTCATTTCAAGATCTTGTTCATCTAATTCACTCATTTTATGAATAACCTCCTTGATTACCCAGTCAGGTGTTGAGGCCCCCGCAGTAATACCAATTTTTTTTATTTTTTTTATATCAACCGGTGGAATGTCACTGGCTGTTTGTATTTTATAAGTTCTTTCACAGTTTGCTTTACAAATTTCATATAATTTGTTAGTATTAGAACTTTTTTCTCCTCCAATAACTAATACTAGATCAACTTCTTTTGAAATTTTTTCAGCTTCTGTTTGCCTCTTGTCGGTTGCATTACATATTGTATCAAATTTTAAAACATTTTCAAACCTTTTATTTAAACTCTGTATGATTTTTTCCCATTTTTCTCGAATAAATGTAGTTTGAGCAACTACACAAACACTTTTTGGTGTTTCTTGAAGGCAATTCACCTGCTCTTCATTCTCAATAATTGATGCTGAATTATGGCACCAACCATTTATACCTATAATTTCAGGGTGGGTTTTGTCTCCAATTATAATTATCTGATAGCCTTCTTTGTATTTTTGACAAACTAAGCCTTGAATCTTCTCTACATTTGGGCAGGTGGCATTTACTATTTCAAGTCCTCTCTCATCTAAAGCAGCAATTATATTGGGTCCAACACCATGTGCTCGAATTACAACCTTTGCTGGTGCTATAGCTTGTTCAGGTTCATCAATGGCTATTACTCCATATTTCCTCAAATTCTCTACTACTTGGTCATTGTGAATTATAGGTCCAAGCGTAAATATTTTGTCATTTGACTTAGTAGCTAAATCTAAAACTATATTAACTGCATTATTTACACCGAAGCAAAAACCAGCAGTACTTGCAATGACTAGCTCCATTTAAGTGGGCCTCCATTTTTATATAGTAATAACTAAATAATAACTTCCCATTTTTGAAGGGGCTATTTTCTGCCACTACATCGTTGTCATCAGTTGTAATAAAGCGATTATTACGCCTTCTTCCGCCTTGTATTGACAAAAAATTTCTCCCTTCAAAATCGTGTTTTATTATTTAGATATTCCTTTCATTGGCATATTCATTGTAAAAATATAAAATCTTTTCAACTACGTCATCTATTGTCAAAAAAGTAGAGTCTACTTCAATTGCATCCGCCACCTTGACAAGTGGTGCAAAAGCTCTAGAACTATCGTTATTATCTCTATATATGATATCAGCTCTTACTTCTTCAAAATTAACTTTTTGACCTTTTTGCACTAACTCATCAAATCTTCTTCTCGCTCTTTCCTCAACAAACGCTGTTAAAAATATTTTTAAATTTGCATTTGGTAACACATATGATCCAATATCCCTACCATCCATAACAACATCTTTATTAGCAGCTATTTTACGCTGTAGTTCAACTAATTTTAATCGCACCTCCTGGAAAACTGCAACGTCTGATGCACCAACAGATATCTGTGCAGTTCTAATAGCCTCTGAAACATCAACTCCATCTAGAAATATCCTTTGAATGTTGTTTTCATGTGAAATGGCTATATCAATATTTTCTATCATTTTTGCTAAATCCTTTTGAGATTTGGTATCAATGCCGCTATTAGTTGCCTTTAGTGCTACGGCCCTATACATTGCACCTGTATCTATATATATAAATCCAAGAATTGCTGAAACTTTTTTTGCAATAGTACTTTTACCTGCTCCAGCTGGGCCATCAATTGCTATGCTCTTTGACATATTTATCAATCCAATCTCTATTTCAGCCACACCAGCTGTTATTTATTTGCTTAAATCGGGTCTTAATATTGTTGCACCCTTTAGATAGACATGGTTAATATCAAAATTACTCTTATCAGTGTTAAAGTGAATTAATACCCTAACACAGCTTCTTAAGCTGCCAGGTACATCAATTTCATTTGTGCACATCAATGAAATATCTGTCCACCCAAGCTCTCTCGCAGCTATTGCAGGAAAAGTCGCATTTAAATCACTAGTCACTGTAAAAATCGCACTAATAATATTTGATTTGTCTAGATTGTTTTTATTTATAATTTCAATAAGAAGCTCTCGAGTGCCTTCTAAAATTGATTCTTTTGTATTTTCCGAAACAGTTATGGCTCCTCTTATGGCTCTCATAAACATTTATTTCCTCCTGTTAAACGACTCTATGTCCAAGCCCTATTGCAACTTCATTCAAATGCAGTAAGCCTATTCCGAAAAATATTGCAACACCGATGTGATCTTTATATCTTGCTATACCTATCTTGCCACCAACATTCAGTCCAATCGCTTTTGGCATTATCTGAGATATTGCCTCTCGGGTTGCCCCTGCAACGGCTCCTTGCTCTACATGACTTTCGGAAATAACCCCTTCACGTTTTGATGATACTACTGCTCTTTCAACTATCTTCATAACTGATGATATAAACTCACCTCCAAAATCAACAGCAGCAGAATGTATACCAAGTTGACTAAACTCTAACTGTAGTTTCTTTTCAGACGCCCTATCATTGGTCAGAGCTATTTTGATTGCAGCACTTGCAATATCTTTGCTTCCATATTCATAGCTTTCATCATTTTTCATATGTTGGCCTCCAAGGCTAAATCTTTTGAGTTAATATGTTCCCTTAAAGGGTATTTTAGCGAAATAAAACCTATATAAATAATTATATAGGTTTTTCTTATATAAAACAATCTTAAGTTTGAATGCAAACTATGGGTTTACATTATAAGCATTAGTTGGCATCAGTTAATTTGAACCTTTACCAACCTCTGAATGTTTGTTTCAACTTTTGCAACTGCAGTGCTACACTTACTGTTAATATTTGTAGATGCAGAGGCCACTGTTATAATATGATCTAACAGGCTCTGACTTCCATCTATTTCTATTACATCTCCATCTTTAACATTAATGTTCATCTCAAGCTTTTCAAACATCGCCACATTATCACCATTAACTAGTATTCTGACAGTGGGGTCAGGGTCAGTACCTATCATTTTAAGTGTTATTTGCCCTTGATTATAAAGATACTCATCGCTGCTTAATGGTGCACCTATGCTCTTATCTGTTAGGTTCAAAGAATCTCTAGCAGATGGAATGACTAATACTATTTGAACTGAAACGAGTACAACAAAGCATACGATACAAACCACAAAAAGTATATTCTCAAAAATCGTACTTTTGTCTTTATTGTTCTCCTTACTATTGATAAACTTAAAAACCTTTAATTTCATATGTGTGCCCCTAGTTTGTATATTTATATTTACTATATAATATGTACAAATTTAAGGTCAACTAGACATATTTTCTTAAATAATATGTCTTTTAGGAAAATATGTCTAGTTCGTGGGTGTATTAGCTAATAATTTAATTAGCTAATTATTTGGCTCGTTGCAGCTCATACCGGCTAAATAGCCTGTTGAGAAGGCTATTGTAAGGTTAAATCCCCCTGTATATGCATCTACATCAACTATCTCACCTGCAAAGAAAAGGCCACTTACCTTCTTTGATTCCATCGTGGACGGATTAATTTCATTTGTTTTAATACCACCAACAGTTACAATTGCCTCTTTTATAGGCCTAGCCCCGACAATTGAAGTTCGAAGTCCTTTAAGAACAACAACCAGTTTCTTTCTCTCTTCCTTTGTTATCTGATGCACCGATTTTTCAGGATCAATTCCTGACAACCGAATTATCACAGGAATAAGCTTTTGAGGAAGCAGGTCATCAAGTGAATTCTTGAACTGCTTTCTCGAATATTTATCGAAATCTCTCTGAACTCTCTCATCTAGCTTTTCTTCTGAAAGACCAGGCTTTAAATCAATAAAAAGATTAATATCTTTAAAGTCATATGAAAGGAGATGCCTACTAGCACTAAGTATAACCGGACCAGATACACCAAAGTGGGTAAAAATCATCTCGCCGAAATCATTATAAATCTCTTTACCCTGGTTATTTTTAAAGGATACAGAAATGTTTTTAAGGGATAAACCTTGTAAATCCTTTATCCAGCTTTCCTTCGTGAGTAGAGGAATCAGCGACGGTTTCAAAGGAGTTATAGTGTGACCTAGTTTTCTTGCCATAGCGTATCCATCTCCGCTTGAACCTGTTCCTGGATAAGACATTCCGCCAACCGCAAGAATTACTGAGTTAGCCTCGATAACAGTACCATTCAATCGCTCTATTCCAGTTACTTTGCCATTATCTACAAGAATATTTTTCACTGCTGATTCTGTCATTACTTTAACGTTATTCTTAGCTAAAAAGGTTTGAAGTGCATGCATTACATCCTTTGAGGAATCAGAGGTTGGAAAAACTCTGCCACCACGTTCAACTTTTGTATTAACTCCTAGTTCATTAAAAAAGCTTATCAAATCTTGATTAGAAAATGTATAAAATGCGGAATACAAAAAATTCCCGTTTCCCGGTGTATTCTCAATTAATCCATCTATATCTGTATCGTTAGTAATATTACATCTTCCCTTGCCTGATATGAGCAGCTTTTTGCCCAGTCGCTCATTTTTTTCCAATAAAACAACCTCATTGCCTCTTTGAGCAGCAATACCTGCTGCCATAATTCCTGCAGGTCCACCACCAATAACTATTACTTTATTTTTAATCATACTTATCCTTCCATAATTGTTCTAATTCATCTTTAGTTTAAGTCTTCTTTATCCGATGTCTACCTCTACTAATAAGTCTTCTTTACATTTTCTCATCATGGTAGCCGTCGTCTTTTTCGTAGACTTGATATTCATCCCAGATTTTCTCAAGCCTTTCAAAAGTATTGTATACTTCATTTTTTCGTCTCATACCTATAGCTACAATCAAAGCATTAATTAAGCTAAGCGGTGCAACAAGTGAATCTACAAAGGACGCCATATCACTTCGTGCAAAAAGAGACATATCTGCACATTGAGCGACTGGAGATTCAGCGCTGTCAGTCAATGCAATGGTCTTAGCACCTTGATCTTTTGCAAACTGCATGGCTTTAATTGTTCTTTTTGAATAACGAGGATAGCTTATGCCAATAACGACATCACCCTCTTGTGCTCTTATAATTTGTTCAAACATTTCACTCACACTTGTCGTGTGTACAAGCCTAACATTATCAAAAATCAAATTGAAGTAAAAACCAAGAAAACTTGCAAGAGTAGCTGAACTTCTTACACCAAGAATAAATATTCTCTTTGCATTTAAAATTGTTTCCACTATGTCATTAAAATCATTATGGTCAATCTGCTCAAGTGTTATCTTTATCTTGTCCATATCAGACTGCAATACGCTTTTCAAAATGTTATCTTCATTTATCCTGCTTGAAGATACCTCTATCCTTTGCACTGCTGTCAACTTGCACTTAATAAGTTCCTGCAAGACTCTTTGAAGCTTTGGGTATCCATCAAATCCAAGTTCAATAGCAAATCTTACTACAGTTGACTCACTTACGCCAGCTATCTCCCCCAGCTTAGCAGCTGTGACATAAGCAGCCTTATCGTAATGATTAACTATATAATTTGCAATAAGCTTCTGGCCCTTGCTAAAGTCATCATATTTCTGCTGAATAATGTAAATTAAATCACTATTTTTTTGTTTATTAGCCATAGCTCCTCCAACCTAATAATTACTATCAAATCATTTATTTAAAGTGCTCTTCATATCGAGACTTATTAAGTATATATTACCTTTTTGCATGATAAAAATCAAGCAATTGCATTTTTGTGATTGAGTCAATCGAAAGATGCTATACTTATCGTCCATAGCTTCCCATTTTTCTCTTCAGAATTGAGCTTAGTTATTTATTTTTTTTTTAGTAACATATTAACTACTAATCTTACTAATACTAAATGTATAATTTAAAATAAGTGTTGGAGTTTTTATGATACAAATAGATGACGCAGGAAGTGGCAGCTTTGTTGGTGGAACCTGTATAGGCTTTTATAGACCCGAAACAAACGAATATTATTTTGATATTATCCCTGTTGAATTGTACGATACGACAAATTTCAAAAGTAAGCTGTATTTGGACGATGTTGTTGAAATAACTGTCAAAGCTTTTGAAGTATTGCATGTAACTAAATACGAAACTATAGAGATATGTAGAGGATATATGTTTGAAAAGCTCAAGGGCTGGTTAAATTCGCAAGAATTTTGCTGGTATGTAACTCAGATTACAGGGAAGATTCAAGAGGTTGTTGAAAAAAACTTTGAGCTGTACACAATTAGTTTAGGTCTCCCAAAGGAATATATAAAATATACAACTTATCCTTTTCATTTTCATAAGCTGCTTAGATGGGTATTTTCTGATTTTGACAACAGGATATGCTTATGCAAGGTCGGTTGGAAGAGCTGGCAAAAGTTAAAAGATACCATCCCCACTGTTTCATATGATAAAATACAGCATGCCAATTTTTATTGTCTAAAGTGTGGCAAACGCATAAAAAAAGGTTCAGACGTTGCTGTTCTTGAATTTTATAGCAATAAGCTTAATTATGTGTATTTGCATAAGGGGTGTGAGAGTGGTTCATCTTCTCATTTGTAGCAGATGAACTTAGATTTTTGAAAGCTGCTTTATTTATTTGCACTAGAAAACCCAATTGTTTTTGAACCACAACAGATAATCCTGCACATAAGCCCTCGGTACTTCCATGCCAGACAATACTGGATAAAACAGGATAAACAATACAAGAACAATAGCTAAATATGCATAAGTAACATATCTCATATTCTTGTATTTCTCTGTCAAATTTTTGATAACATAAACAATAGCAAGTATCATAAACGGTACAGTTGAGAAATAATGATAAATAAACGTCAACCTTTGAATTGGAATCCAAGGCAGGTATTGGAATGCTATTGCCGTAAATACAACTGTCATTTTGGTTTCTTTTCTTTTTATTGCCATATAAACAGCAGCAAGCACTGCAAAAATTCCTATCCACCACACAGCTGGATTTCCCATGATAGTCATCGATGATGACATACCCTGAGACAAATCGCTTCCAATATATGTTTCCAAAGGTCTTCGCATTATTGGCCACTCCCACCATGATGAGGAAAAAGGATGTGTATTGCCCAGCACGCCTACACTATGGTAGTTGAGCATATCCCTTTGATTCCTAAATATCAAATCAAATCCATGCCCAGGACCAGGTACAGACATGTAAGGTATATATGACAGCCCATAAATAACTGCTGGTATTATAACAAAGAAAAAGATACAACAAACGAATGTCCTATTTATATAAATTGGAATGAAATCCTTCAGCCAGGATGGTTTCTTTGCTCTTTTGTTTGTATTAATCCGATAATATTCTTTATACTCATGATATTTTGCCATAAAAAACAGTAATGCCAAGCCTCCGCCTGCATAAAGCCCTATCCACTTGGAAGCGGCACCTAAGCCAAAAAACAGTCCGCATAAGAATAAAGGTTTTAAAGATTTTCTAAACCCAAGAATATAGGATCTGTTTACATAATAGTCAAACATATAATAGTACATTAGTATGACAAAGAATGTACCATATACATCTATTGTAGCAATTCTCGACATTGAAAAATGCATGAAGTCAAACATCATTAGAAATGCTGAACAAAAGCCATAGAAACGGGTTTCAAAGAGCTTCCTCCCAAAAAGATACATAATGGGCACCATAGCCACACCGAACAATGTCCCAACTATTCTCCATCCGAAAGGATTCATTCCAAACAATGCAATTCCTAGTGATATAAATATCTTTCCAAGAGGAGGATGTGTCCATTCAAAAGGCTCTAAGTGGTTCAAGTATTCATAAGCAGTTCTAGCATGATAAATCTCATCAAAAATCATCCCTGACAAATATGAATGCTTGTAGTCTATAGTTCCCTGCTCATCAATTAGATTTCCTATCTTTCCAACATCTCCTACAGCAAGATTCTCCTCAACTATTCTGATTCCCTGTAACGGAGTTGTACTTCCGTCTTCAAAAATCCCTAGCTCTTTGAGAGTTCCACCAGGTGCATTTACTACTACTTTAATCTTGTCTGTCATCACATTACCAAAATCAACATATTTCCAAACAAATATATCTTTTTTCTGCAAGTCAGTAAGGGACTTATAGGTTCCAGTGCTATCTGCATACTGAATATTGTAAACTCCATCCCCCAAACCTCCGAAATAATAAAGTCTGGATACACTAACAGCCTTGCCAAGATCTAAAATAAAACTCTCTCCAGCTATAACAGGCTTCCATGAGGTTTCCGGCGCTTTGATATATCCAAGGTTGGGCAAGGTAATGACTAGGTATATTAGAGTCATGATCGCCATAATAATAATATCTTTCCTATCCACCTTTAAAACTATAGGAGCAACCGGTATTTTTGAGTCAATAGAGGCAGAATCCATTTTCTTCATTCTATTAATTCTGTTGTTTTGAGTAAATTTTGCTTTCAAATTAACAGATAGTTGGAAAGGAATTATTTTATTCTTCAAAATAATATCAATTGATATCTTTACGATATAAGCAAAAATCATAACATTAGTAAAGGACGTCAGTAGTATTACTGGGCTATTGGGTGATACATGGGGGTAATTATCTGCTAGCATCCTATACAGAACTGCATTTATATTTAAGAAGTTTGTTACGGATAGCGCAAAAAATACAACAAGAATTCTTCTATCCTTTATATAAATGAAAGCCAAAAGAGCAAGTGCGATTACAGAAAACATATACCTCTCATGCATTCTAACTGATAGTATGAAAAACCCTGTATTTAATAATAGAGCTATCATATACGGAGTCGCCTTATGCTTTCCTTTGAAATAAAGGAAACCAGCAAAGGCCGCCAACATTACATCGAACAAGAAACCCCAGGTCCTATAGCTGAATATGATAAAAGGAAGAAAATCTTCTCTCAGGTTGGCTCCAAACATTGCGAACAGGTTGAAGGCATTTAAACTGGCATATTGGTAGCCTTCGGCAGTATTAAAATATAGCTTAAATATCCATAATGGATCCCTTGAAAAAGGGAAAATTATAACTATAGCCGTGCCCAGTGCAGACAAGAATGCTGTAACAAAGCCCTTTAGGCTTCTCCTCTTCACAAGCTCGTAGATCAATACTGGAAGCACAAATATGGCTTGAGGCTTCATTAAGATAGCAATAGCAAATACTGCTGAGGATAGGTTTAGTCTTTGCTCTGTAAGTAGAAAAAGAGCAATAACCAATATTAAAGTAAAGAAGGAATCAACTTGTCCCCAGAGGGCTGAGTCTAATAAAACAACAGGATTAAAAACATACAAGCCTGCTAAAATCAGTGAAATACCTGATTGAAACTGTTTTTTTGACAGTTTGTATAAGAAATATGCAGTGGCAAGGTCAGCCAAAATGGATGGAAGTTTAACAAAGAGAGATGTTACACCAGTTCCTAGTATATCTCCCAGCTTTCCAATTATGTAAAGAATATATATGTAAAAAGGCGGATAGTCACAAAAAACACTTGATTTATAAAAACCAGGCAGATCCTTAGCTGCAGACGAAGCCCATCCTATGAAACATCCAATATCAATAGAAAATCCTTCCACGTGAAAAGCAGCTATGATTCTCACCAATAACCCAACTAAAAGGATTATATAAATATAGATGTCTCTGTTGTAATTATTATTATTGAATTGCTTATATCTCAAGAAAAAGTATATGAAAAGTGCAAATAATAAGAAAATGAAGGTATAGGTCGTTAAAGGCTTATTATATGCGGGTTGCACACCATCAATTCCCTGTGCAAATACGTCATAGCTTGTAAAAACCATAAGTAAAAATAGCAAAACTGTAACTATTCTCTTCATTTGCATAGTCCTCCCAGAAGTTGCAATGTTCTGTATTTTATATGTTTAATATTATTATAACGAATATATTAGGTGCAATCAATAGTTTTGAAATTGGCTTTGTTGATATAGCCCTTGAAAAGAGCTTTTATCCAGAACTAACTACAAGATACTACTACAGAAAATTGTTTTCAGTTTACAGTTGATACTTTTTTCAAAAAGTTTAAAGTAGGTTCAATACCCAAGAACTGCAATTCCTATAAAGTTAATGGAATTCCATGTACTCAAGTATTCAAATTTTTGTTTACAAAAGAGACTCTAAATGAATTTATAGACTACTTTATAAGCTGCTTGCCCAAACATATCAAGGGTAAGTTAGTATTTTTTAACTGCGAAAGTTGATCTATACCTATAAAAATTTCATTGACAAAACGGATGTTTTTTTGCACAATTAAGACATATTGAAACACTATATCCTCAAGACCGTTTTCTTACGCACAGAATAAAGCTTCCAGTCAGTTATATCAACTTGCAAATGCAATTACAAATATAGAGAACAATTTTTCAAATGAGATTTAGTCTAATTAAGTCAAGTTGCCGTAGAAAAAGGATTCTCGGAAATGAGGTGCATTATGAGTGATGAAATTTTTAGCGAGGGATATATGAATTGGCCTGCAATTGATAGTGATTTGATCAAGATCATGTGTTGGTCTGGTGATAAACCAGTGAATACTCACAAGCATCAGTTTATTGAAATCGCGTTTCTTGCATTTGGATCTTGTGTTCATACCTATCATAAGTCCGATGTAAGGCTCATTCCCGGTGATGTTTTTATCATAACTCCTCATGAGGAACATTCCTATAAAATCGATTCAAAAACAGTTATATATAACTGTCTTTTCTATCCACAAGTACTAGGAGAAGACTGGGATAAGCTAAAAGAAATCAAGAATATTTATGATTTATTAATAGTAGAACCTTTTTATCGATCAGAGGTTGGCAGTCAGGAAATTCTTCACTTAAATCCATCTGAAGTTATCTATGTTGAGAGTGTTCTTAAGACAATGTTACAAGAGCAGGAACAAAAGCTTCTTGGTTTCGAATTAATGCACAAATCTAATCTAGCTATTTTACTTTGTTTACTTGGGAGAGTCTGGAAAAAACAACTTGTTGAAAGCGAAATACTGTATGAGGGCAAAAGAGATTTATTAACCGAGGCACTTCAATTTATTGAAACTAATATTAACAGCCAGTTAAATATAAAAAAAATAGCTTCTCAGGTATATCTTAGCCCAAATTATTTTAGAAAAGTATTCAAAGAGAAAACTGGACTAACACCTATAGAATATATAAATAAAATCCGTATTGCCAGAGCCTTTAAGCTTTTAAGCGAAAACAACGCGAGCATATCTCAAGCGGCTGAAGCTGTAGGAATTAATGACCTGAACTATTTTTCAAGACTTTTCAAATCACTTGCAGGTTGTTCTCCGAGTGAAGTTAAAAAGAAGAGTGAATTGTACTAATTTAGCGAGCTTTTATACTAACTTTCTTTTTATCATACGTGATAATATTATATTAGTAAATTTTAAAAGGAGATCATTATGACAAATAGAGAAAGAGAACATGCCACATTATCCTTTAAAAAACCAGAGTGCCGAGGTTCTGTGGAGGAAACATTTTTCCCCTGGACATTAACAGTAGAGAGCTTTGCAAAAGAAGGGTTACCTGAAACTATCACAAGCAAAATCTTAGATATAGTAAATGATAGTAATTCAAATGAGGACGCCCTTGAGAAATACTTAAATGTTGCTTGGGGTGAGGGAATATTAAATTTCGAAAAGTATTTCGGGTTTGATTCTGTTCGGAGAATTAGCTTTACGCTTCCATTTAGAAGGTTTGACGAGAAGATAATTGAAGAAACAGCTGAGTTTGTTATAAAAATTGACAGGACAGGGAGACAGATAAAACATTATAAAGAAACCGGTCATGAGGAGGAATACAAACAAGTAATAACTTGTGAAGAAGATTGGAAAAAATTAAAAGATCATGGTGATAGAGAACTTGCCGAGCATTTTACTGACGAGAAAATAGAAAAAGCATATGGATCCCTTAGGCAAGGTCATCAGAAGGGAGATTATTCTATCCGATTGAACCTTGAGGGCTTTTTCTGGACAGCGAGAGAGCTTTTAGGAATTGAACCTCATATGTTTGCATTTTATGATTACCCGGAAATGCTACACGATATAAATGAGTATATTTTAAAAGTATATCTTGAGAAACTAACAAAAGTTTTGGATATTATTCCTGCAGATGTGGTTTACATTATGGAAGATTTGAGTGGCAAGACTGGTCCAATGATTTCCCCCAAACTATTTGATGAATTTGTGGGAAGTTATTATAAAAGATTGATTCCCGCTCTTAAAAGCAAGGGTGTAGGTCATGTTTTTGTTGATACAGATGGAGACTTTAAAAAGCTCATCCCAAATTTCATTGCTGCTGGCGTAGAAGGTTTCCTTCCAATGGACGTAAATGCGGGAATGGATATCGTTGCAGTTAGAAAAGAGTACCCAAATCTTAAATTTATCGGAGCTTTTAATAAATTGTTTATTGCGCAGGGGAAAGAAGCTATAGATAAAGAATTCGAAAGAATTCTTCCTGTTATCCGTCAAGGCGGTTATATCCCTGGCTCTGATCACCAGGTTGCACCGTCAACTTCCATTGAAGACTATAAATATTACATTAGTAAATTAAAAGAAACTATGAAAGAAGCGGGAAAAGATCTTTGAGACCATTTTTGTCTGTAAGAATGTTCATCACTGCCATTGTACCTACTATCTAGCTTGTAGGTACAATGGGTATTTTCTGACTTTGACAGCAGGACCTTATAGTCAAAAACTATATTATACGCATCAGTTTAATCGATTCTTCTTTAGAAAGATCAAGATATCTGAAATTAACTTTCACAATGGGTCTTGTGATATCATGTGGTGGTACAAATACAATAGTACCCAAACTTCCATCACTTAGAAGTACCTCTGCATCTATATAATAAGGCGCTATATTTTTGATGAATATATTAATGATATCTGTGTCAAACATGCTAATACCAACCGTTTTAAACATTTCAAACACATCAAATGGGCTGGATCTTTTTTTATATGCTCGATCTGACGTCATGGCATCAAAGACATCTGACACTGAAACCATTTTAGCAAATAAGTTTATGTCCTCTGTCGTTTTACCAAAAGGATATCCAGAACCGTCAATCCTCTCATGATGCTGTAATACTGCCTTTTTAACTTCTTCAGGAATTAAAGGACTGCCTACAAAACTATCCATTTTTATATAACCATAAGTTGTGTGTTCTTTAATAAGTTCAAACTCCTCCGCAGTTAAATTGCCTTTCTTGTTCAGTATTTCCTTTGGAATATCCGTTTTCCCAATATCATGTAGCAGCCCCGCTTGTATTGCTATTTTTATCTCAGCCTCGGACATTTTCATCCATCTACTGATCAACATACAGTAAAAAGCAGTATTCAAGCAGTGTGTATACGTATAATCATCATAATTTTTTACTTCATTCAAATATTTAATTGCACTATTGTTTTCATTGATATGATCAAAAACAAAACTTGAAAGAGACAAAACTTCCCCATAATCTACCGCTATACCAGAAGACAACTTACTAATAATGCTCTTAATGCTTCTTATTGCAGTTGCATAGCTCTCCCTAACTTGTTCATTCCTATCAGTTTTCAGCAAGACCTCTCCAGATGGGGTTTTGTATACGCTTACCTCTGACTGTCCCCATTCTAAAAGCTTCTGTTTTATAAAACTATTCATTTGTGTATTTTTTGCTACCAATATAATGCCCTTATCATTTAAAATATCCTGTGCCAGAATCTCTCCAGAACTGCACTGTTGTATAGATACTTTCATCTTATCCATTATATCCCCCACATCAATTATCCAAGAAACAAAAATAAGTCTTCATCATTCCATCAATTTCAGCTTTCTCATTACTTCAATAAATTTTTCAATATTAATAGGCTTCCATGCATAGGCCTCACAGCCAGCATCATATGCCCTCTCTACCGTTTGCTTATCATTTAAAGCTGTTGTCATAATAACCTTCACCTGATTTTCTTTTAAAACTCCTTTTTGCTTTTCAAGGTCACGTATGGTCTTCAGAGCCTTTATTCCATCCACCCTGGGCATCATTATATCAATGCATACTAAATCATAAGGTCTCTCTTCCTTTAATGCTATAAAAAATGCATCGATGGTTTCGACTCCATCCACAGCAATATCACATTCTCCATATTTTGAAAGAAACTTCTGCATGAATATCCTACTTGTAGGGTCATCCTCTGCGATTAATATTCTCATACTTTTATTCTCCATTTCAATTTATTTTTACTGCAATACCTAAAAATAATTCTCAGAATTAAGCATTACTCAAATAAGGTAAAAGCACCTTATACTTTACCCCTTATTCAAAATTAAAGATATTATCTTAGAAATTTCGTCCAATCTAGCCTGTTTTTCAACAGCTCCAATATCGTAAGCCACCTTAGGCATTCCATAAACTACACAGGACTGTTCATCTTGACCTATCGTTATTGCTCCCTTTTTTCTCATATTTAACAATCCCTTTGCTCCATCGTAGCCCATCCCTGTTAAAATAACTCCAATAGCATTTTTACCCACACAATCAGCTACAGAGTTGAAAAGGACATCAACAGATGGACAATGGCCGTTAACTAATTCGCTTTTTACACACTCCACAATATATTTATCATTAATTTTTTTTACTTTCATGTGAAATCCACCAGGTGCAATTAGAACTCTTCCATTAATAATGAGATCACCTGTTTGAGCTTCTTTTACTTCCATAGCGCAGGAGTTATTCAAGCGTTCTGCATACATTTTTGTAAATACAGGAGGCATATGTTGTACGATTACAACCCCAGGCATATTGGGGGGGAATTGTTTGATTATGCCGAATATGGCTTCAGTACCACCTGTTGATGCTCCTATTGCTATAATCATTTTTCGAGCGTCGGAAGGAACATTTACAGTCTCTGAAGTTACTAAGTTGTTTTTCACATGTCCCACTTTTGATGTAGATGCAATTTTAATTTTTACAATTAATTCATTAATTAAACCATCAACGTTGGTAGTGGATCCACTGCTTGGTTTTGCTACATAGTCTACTGCACCTGCTTTTAATGCGTCGAAAACATTCATATTTGTTGAGCTTACTACTACAACGGGAATAGGGTATTGAGGTAATAACCTCTTTAGAAATTCAATACCATTCATTTTAGGCATCTCCACGTCTAAAGTCATTACATCTGGTTCATATTGAAGTAATTTATCACGTGCATCAAATGGATCAACAGCTGTTGCTACTACCATTATATTTGGGTCTTTAGAAATACCACGTGAAAGTGTTTCTCTAAAAATCACCGAATCATCTACAATTAGGACTTTAATAATTTTCTTAAGCATTTTTCCTTCATTCCTTCCTGTAAACTGATGGGGCAACACATTTATATTTTGATTCATTCCTGCCAATTGTTTCAGACAGACCAATAAATAGGTATCCACCAGGCTCAGTCAAGTTATAAAACTTTTCTATTAAGTCTATCTTTGTTTGATTATCAAAATATATCATCACATTTCTGCAAAAAATAGTGTGTAATTTCTTTTTCAATAGAAATACAGGATCCATAAAGTTCATTCTTCTAAATATAACTTCATTCTTTATTTTATCAATAATCATATTTTTTTCAGTATCAACTTTTTTAAAATAGTTCCTTTTCCAATTATCCGGCAAGGTTGCAAGCTGTTCATTCAAATAAATACCCTTACTTGCATTTTCAAGTACCTTTGAGGATAAATCAGTTGCCAGTATTTTCGTATTCCAAGAAGCTTTATGAACACCCAGAAATTCATCAACAATCATTGCAAGAGTATAGGGTTCTTCTCCAGAGGAACATCCCGCACTCCAGATACAAAGATCTTTATTTGTTATCGTGCTCACAAAATATGGCATTAGTTTTTCTTTAAAAAACTGAAAGTGCTGAAGCTCTCTCATAAAAAAAGTATGATTCGTTGTAATTTTATCCACAAGAAGGGAGACTGCATTTCCTGTTTTATCAGCTATAAGATGGTTGAAATATTCCGTAAAACTTTTAAAATTATTTTCAGTCAAAATATTTTGAAGTCTGCCCACAAGCAGAATCTTTTTTTCTTTTCCCAGGTTTATTCCATAGTTTCTTTTAATCAAGTCGGTCAACTTCAAATACTCTTTTTCAGTTATATCAACCATCAAGCCTCCATAAAAATCAGCTATGAGGATAGTATGAATTCAAAGAATACATTGTTTTTGCACCTTCACCTATCCTCATAATCTGACTATTCGATATTAATATTTGCCGAATTCTTTGTCGGATAAATTAATCCTTAGTCTTGAGTCACTTGAAACAGGAGCTGCCTCTAGAGCGGCCTGAACTGTCGGATGTTCAGAATACAGTCTGCTTTTCTTCTCCAGCATAGCCTCAATCATTCTCATCATTTCCGGAGTTATTTTATCATAGGACATATCATTTGATCTTCTAGATTTTTTGAGTTTGAATTTCGCTACAATTTCCTTGAGCAACTCAGCCTGACCAGAGAGTTCCTCACTAGCAGCCGCACTCTCTTGCGCAGTTGCAGAATTTGTCTGAACTACCTGTGATACTTGTTCAATGGCAATATTCACTTGAGTTATCGCAGTTGCTTGTTCATTTGAGGCTCCAGCAATCCCGCCTACAATCTCTGCTGCCTTGGCAACATCTTCAACTATTTTATTCAAGGCTTGTGCTGTTTCGTTAGCAATTTTCGTACCCATATTAACTTTCTTTATAGATCCTTCAATCATTGCTGTTGTTTCTTTAGCAGCATTTGCACTCCTTGCCGCAAGATTTCTCACTTCCTCAGCAACCACAGCAAAGCCTTTACCGTGTTGTCCTGCCCTTGCCGCCTCAACAGCCGCATTTAGAGCCAGTATGTTGGTTTGGAATGCAATCTCATCAATTACTTTTATAATTTTTGATATATTTACTGACGAATCATTGATTTCAGTCATTGCTTTAAGCATTTCCTGCATTTGCTCATTTCCTGAAACAGCATTATTCTTCGCCACAACCGCCAGTTCATTTGCTTGATTTGCATTTGTTGCATTCTGCTTAGTCTGAGCAGCCACTTGTGTCATCGATGCTGTTATTTCTTCAATTGAGCTTGCTTGCTCTGTCGAACCCTGAGATAATGCCTGTCCTGAAATAGATACTTGATTTGAACCCGTGGCAACCTGCTCTGCAGAAGAATTGATATTGGCCATTGCTTCATTAAGGTTTTCTGCCATCTTACCAAAGGCCTGTGCAAGTAGTCCCGTTTCGTCCTTTGTTTTCACTTCTATGTTAACATCCAAATCCCCATCTGCGATTTTATTTGCTACAAGAACTATTTTCTTTATTGGATTGCTTATTATATTCGAAATAGATACACCTAGAATTATTGCGATAATCATACCAGCAGACATAAATATAATCAGCATTATAGTTGCTTTCTCTGCAGCTGCCGAATTACCATCAGCTTTCTCCTTTGCTAAATCTATTTTGGATTTTATTAGATCAGTTATTGCCTGATCAACCTCCCCATCTGTTTTGATAACGGCTTGCTCTTTCATTACAGCGTAAGCCTTATCCTCTTGACCGGTTGTAGCATACTCAATAAGTTTATCCGTATTAAGTTTATAACTTGTCAATAGAGCTTTCAAGCTGTCAAACATCTTCTGTGCAGCATCAGTTCTAATCGTTTTACCATAAATCACAAGTTTATCATCTATTTGTTTCTCTATATTTTTAATGGTATCAACATATTGGGATTTATTCACATTCTCTTTATCCAATATTATATCCCTGAGATTTACACGTAGCCGCTGAAACAATATTCCTACTTGCCCTATATCCCCCAATGGCACAGTGTTTAATTCATACAAAGCTGTATCATCAATTTTAATTGTATTAATATTAATGATACCTACCACTCCAATAACACCTGCTATAATCGCTACTATTACAAACCCCATTATTAATTTAACTGCTATTTTCAAGTTAAAAAACCATTTCATAAATGTCTGTCTCCTCACATTTTATTGTTATTATATTTTAATTAGATTTACCTAGTATCAACCTAGATTAACTAAATTTTCTATTTCGTCTTCATTCAGCAGCCTGTCACATTCCAGCAAAAGCTTTATATCATTTCCTACTTTACCTATTCCCTTTATGTAACGATTATGAAAGCCTGTTTTTGCGTCTGGTGGAGGAACTATCCAGTCCTCTGGAATCGCAAGGACTTCTGCTACGCTGTCAACAATCATACCCACTGATACGCTTTGAATATCTATGACAATGACACAGGTTCTGTCATTATACTCCATCGGTTCTTTCCTGAACTTCAAGCGAACATCAATCACTGGAATAATTTTACCCCTTAGGTTTATAATTCCCTTGACGTAGTTCGGCACTTCTGGCACCTCTGTAATAGGCTGTATTCCAATAATTTCAGTAACATACTGAATTTCAATACCATAGACCTCCTTCCCCAGTGAAAAAGTAAGAAACTTCCCCTTTTGAGTGTCCTCGTCCTGATCCATCACTTCTTCCAATGCCTTAGCCATTTAAACCCCTCCTTTAATGTATGGATATACTCCTTTTGATTTATGCTGCTAAATGTTACTTTTCCAATATCCCATTAACATCAAGAATCAAACTTATACTTCCGTCTCCCTGAATTGTACAGCCTGCAAGACCTTTTGATTTCTTAATATACGGTGGTATCGGTTTAACTACAACTTGCTGTTGCCCCAATAGTTCATCCGCAAACAAACACAGTGTATTAGAGCCATCTTCCACTACAACAATAATTCCTTCCTCAAGATTTGTTATCTGTGTATTTACATCGAATTTTCTATGAATTCGGATTACTACGTAGCATTGTCCCCTAAGCATAATCAGTTCTTTTCCATTAGTATCCTCGATAATTTGTTTTGCTTCTGCTCTAAAGGACTCTTTAATAACAGTAGTTGGAATAATGTATCTGGACTTTCCAACTGCTATTAGCATTCCGTCTATTATGGCGAGTGTCATTGGTATTTTAATAGCTATCGTAGTTCCACATCCGAAAACGCTATCGATTAGAATGCTTCCTCTTACTTTTTCGATATTGTCCCTGACAACATCCATTCCAACGCCCCTTCCGGAAAACTCAGAAACACTTTCTTTGGTAGAAAAACCAGGCAACAGAATAAATGAATATATTTCCTTTTCAGAGTATTCACCTTCAGGTTTATTAAGAATTCCCTGCTCTTTTGCCTTCTTTAGTATGTCACTCTTATTTAGACCTCTTCCATCATCTTTAACTGTTATCCAAACATCTCCGCCGGCATTTTTAGCTTCAATCACAATTGAACCCTTTTCCTGTTTGCCACTCTGGAGTCTTTCCTCTCTGCTTTCCACACCATGATCCAATGCATTTCGTATCAGATGCATTAATGGGTCAGAAAGATGGTCAATAATATTCTTATCTACCTCAGTTTCTTCCCCTAATAATTTCAGTTCTACATCCTTTCCAAGCTTTTGGTTCATGTCTCTTACAATTCTCTGCATTTTATGAAAGGTAACTGCAACTGGAATCATTCGAATAGACATAACTATATCCTGAAGCTCGCTCGTCAGCTTTATTAGCTGTCTTGCAGCCTTATTGAAATTGTCCAACATCAGCCCATCTAGATCGGGATTTCCTGTAACCATCGCTTCAGAAATAACAATTTCTCCTACCAGATCCATTAAAATGTCCAACTTATTAAGATTTACACTGATGATATTTTGCTGCTTCAATACAGATTGTTTTGTATCTGCCTCAACCTCAACCTCCAATGCCTCACTATGTACAGAAGTATCTTCTTTTTTTACAACATGGTCCGTCAAGGTTATTTGCTTGTTTTGCTTTTTATACTCTTGGATGTCCTCTATTTCTTTCAGTTCCATTTTTTCAAGAAACAGAGTCTGATCAAGATGTTCCCAGATTTCACTTTCTGGCTTGGTTGAATTGAAATATATTGTGAACCCATTTCCCCTTATAACCTCAATACTATGCTCATTTTCTATAATGTCCTGTGGCTCATGATAAATCTCTTGGGCAATATCCTTCAAATTATGAACGATAGTGTATGCCCTTATGTTCTCCATCTGGCAGCCGTCTTGAAAGTATATTCTTGCTACATATTTTTTTGAAGTTTCAGAGGCTTCAGTTCTTCTATAGTTACTGATATAAAATTTATTATTTTCAACCTCCATCTCCTTTGTTTCGTCCTGACTATTATCAGAGTTCTCTCCATTACCTTTCAACTGCAGCAGATATTCTTTAATAATATGGATAAGTACTTCCGCGCTCAGATCTGCAGTTTCCCCTGTTTGTATTTTTGCAATTTCTCCTTTGATAAAATCAGCTGATTGAAGTACAATATCTGTTAATCGTGCACAATCTAGCTTGTATTCCTTTTTATCTCTGATTTGAGAAAAAAGGTCCTCCAAAGAATGAGCCAACGTGGTTATTCCGTCGAACATCATCATAGCCGACGATCCTTTTATGGTATGCATGATGCGAAAAATTTCGTTCACATTGCCAGCACCCAGGGAGTCGTTTTTCTCAACAACAATCAGCATTTCCTCTAACTGCTCGATTAGCTGAAGTGTTTCAAATACAAACATTTCTAGCATAGGGTCCTGACTAATATAATCATGATCCGACATTTATTTCATCCCTCCTGTCTATAAAAATATAACAGTATTACATATATGTTTAAACTTTATTTAAAGCAGATAAAAGAGTCTCCTCTTTAAAGGGCTTAACAATGAATCCTTTTGCACCCGATAATATGGCTTCCTTTATCAAGGGTTCCTGCCCCATGGCAGTAATTATAATCACTTTTGCTTCAGCATCAAAGGCCTTTATTTTTTTCAAAGCTTCAATACCATTCATCTCTGGCATGGTTAAATCCATAGTAACAAGATCAGGCTTCAATTCCATATATTTTTTGTAACCTATACGTCCATTCTCAGCCTCTCCCACCATTTCAAATCCATTCCTCACTAGAATATTTCTAATTGACATTCGCATAAATGTGGCATCATCAATAACCAAAACTCTTTTCATTTTTCGCTCCCCACTGTCTTAGCATTTGTGCAAGCCCAACTGCCAATACATTGATCTAGAATTTTTGAAAATTTTTGTTTAAGAGAAAAATTACAATCCTGCATTTTCCAACTATAAGTCGTAGACCATATAATACCAGTTATGATATCTGCCGCATCCTCACTAGAGATATCCTTACTAAATTCATTAAGGCTCTGACCTTTTTTAATTATCCCCGCTACAAACTTGCGTCTATCATTAATAATTTTTTTCATAGTTTTATTTGTCTCGTCATCATAATGGAACATATCATAGGAAAGTATCACTGTAGCGATTTGTGGATAATTTTGATAGTATTCTGCGTAGGCATTCATAAAGAATCGAATTCCATCCATGCATTTCATTTTCTGTTCAGTGACTGTATTATTAATGGATTGATCAAAATCAGAAAACTTCTGTAGAATTGTTAATATAATTTCCTTTTTACTAGCAAACTGTCTATATATTGCGGGTTCGGTAATGTTTTGTCGCCTCGCAATCTCCTTGGTAGTCATACCACGTATACCTGCTTCGTCAAGCAAGTCAATGGCTGCAATAATGATATTATCTTTCCTTTTCAAGTTCTTACTGAACATTATTGTCACCTACTTAGTGTGAGTTAGTGGTACCTAACTATATTATGAGAAATTTCTATCTTTGTCAATATGTAGGCGAAAATAATGTATTATTTTAGGTAATCTAGTAGAATTATATGGTATTTTTAAGTTTATTTTACCTTTTTGTGATTTATTTTGAAATGGTATTTTTTGAAGGTTTAGAAGGTAACGCAAAATAAAGTAAGCTAAATGTTTGATGCAATATAATCTACATTTAGTTATTTTATGTTATCAAACATAATAGAAAAATAAAATTTACTTCCTTTTCCCTTTTCACTTTCTACCTGTATAACCCCACCCATTAATTCTATCAATTTTTGGGATGTCACAAGTCCTAAACCTGTTCCTGAATATTCTTTTGTATTTGAACCATCCAGCTGACTGAAACTCTTAAACAAATTCTCCATTTTTTCCATTGGTATGCCTATCCCTGTATCTTCCACCATAAATGTCAGCTTAGTTTCTCTTTCATTAAAATAGTCAATTTTAATACTTACATTTATACTTCCCTCATTGGTGAATTTGACTGCATTTCCTATAAGATTGGATAGAACCTGACGAAGCCGAACAGAATCACCTTTTAATTTCATAGGTATGTTGGAATCGCAATGTAATTGGATTTTTAAGTTTTTACTTTTCGCACTTGCATCAAATAATGTAAGTACTTCACTTATGATTTCTTTAAGATTGAAAGGGGCATCATGAATGCTCATTTTCCCTGCTTCTATTTTGGAATAATCAAGTATATCATTAATGACCCTAACCAAAATATCACCAGAATTTTTAGATAATTCAAGGCATTCTTTCCTTTCTGCTTCAGAATCACTTATTTGAGCTAACTGAATCATTCCAAGCATTCCATTCATGGGGGTTCTGATTTCATGACTCATATTAGCAAGGAATTGACTTTTAACATGATTTGCTAGTTCTGCATCCTCTTTCGCTTGTTTTAGCTCAGCTTCTGCAATCTTGCGTTCTGTAATATCCTCTATAACTCCCATTATATATTTTTGTTTACTTAATGGTTCAACAATTAAAGTAACTGTCAAATCCGTCCATATTACTGACCCATTCTTTTTGATATACCGCTTTTCCATTCTAAAACCATTGATTTCACAATTAATAAGTTTTGCCATGTTATCTAGATCAACCTGCAAATCTTCTTTGTATGTCATCTCTTTAAATGACATTTGGAAGAGCTCTCTACGAGTATATCCTAATATTTCGCAAAATCTCTGGTTTATCCTAATATATTTACCCTCTAGAGATGAATGGCAAATTCCTACCGCTGCCTGTTCGAATGTTAACCTAAAACGCTCTTCACTCGCACTTAATGAATCTTTATTTATCTGCAATTCTTGATATTGTTTTTTTAATTCTCCATCTTTTATTTTCAATATTTCATGGGAATCCTTCAATTTCTGCTCTGAATAGTATCGTTCGGTAATATCCAGAATAACTCCCAGTATCTTCGTTGGATGTCCATTCAAATCAAACTCCATTTCTGCAATGGAATGAATTATTCTTTCAGCGTTATCATCAGCCCTTATTATTCTGAATACAACATCATATTTTTCCTTACCCTCGAGAAACAACTGCAAGGCGGAATTCATCCTGCTCCTGTCATCCTTATCAACTATATCTTGTGCTATTTTCAAAGGCAAATATGGAGACTCTTGTTTAATTCCATATATTTTGAATGCTTCAGGCGAAGACCAGAGCAAATTATTTTGAATATCTATTTCCCAATTACCTACATGAGCCATTGCCTGGGCTGCATTAAATCTGTTATCATTGTCTTTAACATAATTGTTGTATTCTTCGAGTTCCTGCATTTGTTGTATTAATTCTTCTTTATAAGTAACCACTTCTGCATGGAATGACAATATGTCCTCATTTCGCTTTACCAATTCCTGTTCTTTTAGTTTCAATTCCGTCACATCAGTGAATATGGTTGTAAAAAACCCTTTTTCATGTGAATAGGCACAAACCGAATACCACTTATGCAATTCTTCAGAATACTGTATAAAGTATTCTTTTGAACATGATAAAGCAATTTTTCCGTATACTTTTATCCAATTAAATTTAGAATATTCAATTCCCGGCAAAACTTCAGTAACTTTTTTACCGATTATGTTTTCTTTTTTGAGTCCAGTTATCTTTTCAAATGTCTTGTTAACTTCTATGAACACATAATCCACAGGATTGTTGTTATCGTCCAAAATCAACTTATGGTATGATAATCCATCGAACATGTTTTGAAGTATTGATTGATAGAAATTCGGATTTTGATTAAACATATGTCCTCCCAATATCTCTGCTCATTAATTCAAACAAGCTTTATGATTATAACTTTTATGCAAGTAGAAGCATCGTAGAAATCTTAAGATAAGGTGTCTAATTCTATTCATATCTCTAATTTACTCATAACTAATTTTTAATTTAGTAATTTTGAAAAATCATCATAAAACACATGATTGATAAACATCATTATCTAATTAGCAACATTATATGCGCTATTATGGAAACTTTCAACCCATTGATCACACAGCAAAGGCTCTCAGAATTGTAACCTCTGAAAGCCTTTATTATTTATCCATCACTCTCACTTATATCTTCGTCCTAAACCTATCCAGCATTCCATACAAGCCCCATCTATTCTGATTCTGCTGATTGTTTAGTCTTGATATGTTTCCAACACTGTATTGCTTGCCATCTCTCTTGCCTATTTCATAAATAGCAGCAGATATTGCAGCAACAACCTCTGGATTTATCTCATCAGCTAATTTAGGTTCTTTTACAGTGGAAGCCTTCAGTCTGTCTTCAATTCTTTGCTTAAAGAATTTCTCGGCAACCTGTGGCAGCATTGCATATGACAGTACATCCTCATCCTGTTCAATATAATCTTTGATTATTTCTTTTATCTTACCCAGCTCTGGTTCAATCAAATCTGCCGGCCTACAGGTTATCGGCTGTTCATCACCCAATATTTTCTTCATAATGTCATCATTTATAGGTGCTGGCGTCTTGCCGTATTCACCCTTTACTATACCTTTTGATTCCTTTGGAACCATCTTGTATCTTTCGCCTGTAAGAACGTTCATCACTGCCTGTGTGCCCACTATCTGGCTTGTAGGTGTTACAAGTGGAGGATAACCAAAGTCCTCTCTGACTCTAGGTACTTCTTTTAGAACATCTTCATATCTATCTAACGCGTTGGATTGTTTTAGCTGTGAGATCAGATTTGAAAGCATTCCACCAGGAACCTGATATATGAGGGTATTTACGTCAACGCCCATTACTTTAACGTCCAAAAGCCCACTCTCTATATACTTCTCTTTGAAAGGTCTGAAGTAATCTGCGATCTCACTTAGCTTTTCCAAATCTAAACCGGTGTCATATGGTGTATCCTTCAGTGTAGCAACTAATGGTTCAGTAGGTGGCTGTGATGTTCCCATCGCCATAGGTGAAATAGCACAATCCACAATGTCAACTCCAGCTTCGATAGCTTTTAGATATGTCATTGAAGCAACGCCACTGGTGTAGTGTGTATGCAGTTGTATTGGTATTTTGACACTTTCCTTCAATGCTTTAACAAGTTCATAGGCTTGGTATGGTACTAATAGCCCTGCCATGTCTTTAATACAAATCGAGTCTGCACCCATGCTTTCAAGCTGAATTGCATCTTTTACAAAAAGCTCTAGGCTGTGAACAGGGCTGACTGTGTAGCAGACACAACCTTGCGCATGACCGCCCTCTTTTTTGCAAGCCCTTATCGCGGTTTCTATATTTCTGACATCATTTAATGCATCAAATATTCTTATTATATCCATGCCATTTGCAACTGCTTTTTGAACAAAATACTCTACAACATCATCTGCATAATGCTTATAGCCTAATAGATTCTGTCCTCTTAACAACATTTGAAGCTTAGTTTTCTTTGCAATATTCTTAATTTTTCTGAGCCTATCCCAAGGATCTTCATTTAAGAATCTCATAGATGCATCAAAAGTAGCACCGCCCCAGACTTCTAAAGAATGATAACCAATATTATCGAGCTTCTCAATTATTGGAAGCATATCGTCAGTCTTCATTCTAGTCGCTATGAGTGACTGATGTGCGTCTCGTAATACTGTTTCAGTTATTTTTACTCCTGCCATATTTTCAATCTCCTTTAAGCTATTGATACCATTACTTCGCCTGCAGTTACAGACTGTCCAGCTTCTACATTTAGTAAAGTAACTTTCCCGTCAGCTGGTGAAACAATTTCGTTCTCCATTTTCATAGCTTCCAATATCAATAATACCTGGCCTTTTTTAATAACCTCACCAATAGCAACTTTTACTTTTAAAATAGTTCCAGGCATTGGTGCAGAGACATCTCCAGAATTGTTTGACTGTGATTGTGTTGTCTTTACAACGTGAGGTGCTGAATTTTTCACGATTGCCTTTGAGGCTATTGCAGTAGGTACATTAGAGCTTGCTCCACCTATTTCTTGAACTTCTACTTCATATGGATTTCCATTAACCTTTATTATATATTTACTCATATTAACATTCCTTCCTTTCACTTTCTAACTTTAAGATCATAGCCGACGCAAGTCGGTTTACCATAACTTTTAACTTTTAAAGTGGAATATTACCATGCTTCTTAGCAGGTCTGTTTTCCCTTTTTGTGTTCAACATTTCAAGGGCTAATATTATTCTCAGCCTAGTTTCAGAAGGTTCTATTACATCATCAACATAGCCCCTAGCTGCAGCTACATAAGGATTTGAAAACTTATCTCTGTACTCCGCTATCTTTTGTTTTCTGGTCTCGGCTGGGGTTTCAGAAGCAGTAATATCCTTTTTAAATATAATATTTGCTGCACCTTCTGGTCCCATTACTGCGATTTCAGCTGATGGCCAAGCAAGCACCATGTCTGCTCCGATTGTTTTGCTATTCATCGCAATGTAAGCTCCGCCATATGCTTTTCTGAGAATAACATTTATCTTTGGAACAGTTGCCTCTGAGAAGGCATATAGAAGCTTTGCGCCATGTCTGATAATTCCATTATGTTCCTGTGCAACACCAGGTAGGAAGGCAGGAACGTCTGTCAGAGAAACCACGGGGATGTTGAAAGCATCACAGAAACGAACAAAACGAGCTGCTTTGTCAGCTGCATTCATATCTAGCGAACCTGCCATTACCTTTGGCTGATTTGCAACAATACCAACAGATTTGCCATTAAATCTACCAAACCCAATTATCATATTCTGAGCAAAATTGCTCTGTACCTCAAGGAAATCGCCATTGTCAACAATTTGTTCAATTACTTCATACATGTCATATGGCTTGTTTGATTCCTCTGGTATTATTTCATTTAAGCTTTCAATTATCCTAGTCGCATTATCTGTTTCACCAAAATACACCGTATCAGAAACATTGTTATCAGGAAGAAAGCTTAAAAGTCTCTTTATATCTTCAATACAGTCCTGTTCACTAGCTGACTTAAAGTGAGCAACACCGCTTACAGCAGTGTGTACATCGGCGCCACCAAGTCTATCTACAGTTACGTCTTCACCTGTAACTGACTTAATTACCTGAGGACCAGTAATAAACATCTGACTAGTATTTTCTACCATAAATATGAAGTCTGTAATAGCGGGAGAATATACTGCTCCACCTGCGCACGGTCCCATAATTACTGATATTTGTGGGATAACACCAGACGCAAGAGTATTTCTATAGAATATATCGCCATAGCCTGAAAGTGCATCTAATCCTTCTTCAATTCGAGCTCCGCCGGAATCATTGATAGCTAAAAATGGTGCACCCATTTTCAATGCCATGTCCATTACTTTTGTAATTTTCTTCGCATGCATCTCACCAAGTGACCCACCTATAACTGTAAAGTCTTGTGATGCTACAAATATCTTTCTTCCATTAACCGTTCCATACCCTGTAACTACGCCATCACCAGCGAGCTTTTTCTTCTGCATACCAAAGTCAAAGCATCTGGATTCAATAAAAGCATCTACTTCAATAAAGCTATTTTCATCAAATAAAAGTTCAATTCTCTCTCGAGCAGACAGCTTTCCATCAGTGTGTCTTTTTGCAATCTTATCTGCTCCACCACCAAGTGCAATGGATTTCTTTATACTTTTTAAAGTTTCTATTTTTTCAATCTGTGACATATACATTCACCTCTTCAGAAAATTAATCATTACCTTATTACCTGTAACTATAACAAGTTATTATTACCTAGTAATAATAATATATTATCTATATATATGTGTCAAGATACTATTATATCTCTTTGATTATTTTGAATAAAAAAGATATACTTTATGTATTCTACCAATTTGTTTTTTTATTCTACACAATATACGAAAAATAATTGGTATCCCCCACTAAAAGCATTGAGTGATAACGAATACTATAGCGAGGAGTGAAAATATAGTTGGCTATTTTACATATTTTTAACAAATTACATCGAAAATCAGAGCCTCTTGGAGATATTATTGAAAAGATAAAAAATGGAGATGCAACCTTAAGAGAGAAGTTGATAGACGATTACAAACCTTTTATTACGAAGGTAGTTAGCAAAACTACCGGCATGTACGTTGATTTAAAAAATAGCGAAGAATTTAGCATTGGCCTCATAGCCTTCAATGAAGCGATCGATTGCTATGATGTAAACAAAAATGCCGGCTTTTTAAGCTTTGCTGATACAGTAATTAAAAGAAGAGTTATTGATTATAAAAGAAAAGATTACAAAAACAGTAATGTGTATCCACTTACCTATTTTGATAATGACGAAAATGAGTATAGCAACCCCTTTGAAGAAAAATATTTAACAATAGATGCAAGTTCTCAATTCGATAATATTGAGACAAAAGAAGAAATTGTTTTATTTATAAAGAAGCTAAAAGAGTTTGGTATTGAGCTAAAAGATTTGGTTAAAAGTGCTCCGAAACATTTGGATTCAAAAAGGCTGTCAATAAGTATAGCAAGAATATTAGTAAAAAATAAAGAACTATCTGAAAAACTTGAAAAAAAGAAAAATATACCGATGGTCGACCTTATGAAGCTAGTAGATGTAAACCATAAGACCATTGAAAGAAATAGGAAATTTATAATTTCAGTATACTTGATATTAAAAAGTGAGCTTGAGGTTATGCAAGGATATGTTGAAAATGTTGAGAAAGGTGGTAAAAAAGATGACTGAATTTACAGGATCAATAATAGAATTAAATGAAAAAAAAGCTATAGTTATGACAGAAGCATGTGATTTTGTATCCATTCATAGACAATCTGAAATGTTTATTGGTCAACAAGTTAAGTTTCAAAAATCAGATATAAATAGAACCAATAAAAATTATATGAAATATTTTGCGCTTGCTGCTAGTGTATTTATAATAACTTTATGTTCCGTTTTCTCTTTTCAAATTTTCGTTCCAAGTACTGTATTTGCATATATTGATGTTGATATAAATCCCAGTATGGAGTTTGTAATCGATAAGAATGCTAAAGTTTTAGATTTAAATCCATTAAACAATGATGCTCAAACTCTCCTGAAAAATTTAAAACTTATTAATTTACCTATAAAAGAAGCTATTGCTGAGGTTGTAAGAGTGTCAACACAGTATGGTTTCATAAGTACCAGTAAAAAAAATGCAGTTCTTATATCTGCTTCTACTGATAGAGACAAGATTATTAAGAAGAATAGCTCAGAAGAAGTGGTTCTTGACAATATTCTATCTGACATAGGCAGTATTACCTTTGATGTAGGTACTGAAAATATAAAACCGGAAGTTTTAAAGGTAACACCTGAAGTTAGAGAGTCTGCTGTTAAGAACGATATTTCTATGGGTAGATATGCCCTCTATTCAAAAATAAAGGAAGAGAACGTTGATATCACTGTCGAAAAGGCAAAGACTGAGCGAGTTTCCGATATGTTAGACAAAGCTAAAATTAAAGTTTTTAGCAAAAATAAATCTGATGCTACAAAATCCGATAAAAACAAATATGATGAAAAAGACTCTGAAAATTCTAATGTTAATAAAGCAGAAAATAGCAGTAATAGTGGTAGTAATAGTAATAGTAATAGTAATAGTAGTAATAGTAATAGTAATAGTAGTTCCTCAGTTGATGAAAAAGAAAAAACCTCTAGCAATGTATCAAAAAATCAAAATACAGCTGAGAAAGAAAGAAAAGATGAACTAGTTAGACATAAATATACTAATTATAATAGTTTCGATAAAAATAATAGAGATTTAAATCGCAAATCTGAGGATACTGGTAATTCGAAGGTTAGTCGTGGAAATTATTATAATGATACTAGAAACAATTATAATTATATACCCAAGTATAATGAAACCGATAAAATATCTTATAATGGAAGCGCCACTGAATCCGCTATCCAAAGTAATGCTGAATAATGTTTATTATATTTTTCTTTAAAACACCCTATTTTTTTAGGGTGTCTTTTTATAACAAATTTAAATTTTATCTCCCCCCTCAAAACTATATATTTTTACGAAGTATATAGTGTACCAAAAAATAAAAACAAAAATAATAAGCTTAAACGCGAAAGGGGAATTCACATGCACAAGTTAAATGTTTTGAAGAAAATGTCTTCACTGGCATTAGCAACAGCTTTAGTATTTCAGCTTACGTCAATTGCATCTGCATCAGGGAATACTAATAAGAATGAATGTAACAATGGTAGTAACAAGAATAAGTTAGATTACAAAAATGATAAAAACAAGAACGGGTTAGAGGACAAATGGGAGAGCAAGTATAATTTAAAGGGTATAAAAATTGCAAGTAAAGATAGTGACAAAGATGGCCTGATTAATTCTATCGAGTACATGCTTAACCTTGATCCTCTAAAAAAAGATACTGATGGCGATAAAATAAACGATGGCGATGAAGACTTTGACAATGATGGCTTAACAAATATTCAAGAAATTAAGCTTGGTACTAACCCTGCCGTTGCAGATACCGACAAGGATGGCATTAAAGATGGTGACGAAGATTTTGACAAGGATGGTCTTACTAATTCACAGGAATTTAAATTAGGTTGTGATCCAAAAAATTCACATTCTGGTCTAAATCAAAGAGGCGTTAAAGATGGCGACAAAGACCTCGATAAAGATGGATTAACTAATGTTCAAGAATACATATTAGGTTATAATCCTGCAAATGCAGACTCAGATGGTAATGGTATCAAAGATGGTGCTGAAGACTTTGATAAGGATGGCATAACAAATGCTCAGGAATATAAGCTCGGAACTGATCCTAAAATAGCAAATACTCCTTCTACTACCACTGGCGGTGCTATAACTACTGGTGGTGCTATTACTACTGGTTGTGCTATAGGCCTTAATAGAGACACCGACAAGGATGGCTTAACCGACGCTCAAGAAATTAAGCTAGGTTATGATCCCACTAAAGCAGATACAGATGCTAATGGTATTAAAGATGGAGCTGAAGACCTCGATAAAGATGGTTTGTCAAATGCTCTCGAATTAAAGATGGGCTATGATCCTACTAAAATCGACTCAGATGCTAATGGTATTAATGATGCAAATGAAGACTTTGACAAGGATGGCTTAACTAATGCTCAAGAATTACTGTTAGGCTATAATCCTACAAAAACTTACTCATGTATAAACAAAGATCAAAGATGGATAGCATGATATTCTAAAATATTACTGCTTTACTAATATAAAAGCAAAGAAATGGTGTAATCGGACATATGCTCGATTACACCATTTCTTTGTTCTATAGGACAAACGCATCAATTAGTTTTTTAGATATAAAGGATGCCAGATAGACAAGGTATTACCTATTTGTTTTATCTTTGGCATTCTTTTATTGTTATTTACTATTTTTATGGGTCAACAAAAAAAAGTAGAGGATTTTA
>DATCID010000262.1:0-31344 GCA_036507975.1 Ruminiclostridium sp. | reverse complement strand
CTTCTGTTTTAAACCATTCTAAAAAGTCCTCATAAGTTTGCGGATAATCTTCATATTCGCTCATGCAAACACCCAAGTTTCATTTAGTTTTTATCTATATACTACATCTTGTGGTCACTTTAGTCAAGCGGATACCCACTTCAAGGCATTACAGAAATTAAAGAGAGCAGGAAGAAGATTGCCAAGGCGGAAGCAGAGCTAAATAAAGGAAGAGTAGAAGGCCTGGCTAAGCTTGACAATGGAAGAAAAGAGCTTGAAGTTGGAGAAATAGAAATTGATACAAACACTGAAAAATTAAAGTCGGAGGAAGTAAAGGCAAATGCCAAAATTAAGGATGGAGAGGCTGAAATTCGGAAAAACAGCGGTAAATTAAGTGATATTAAACAACCCGAATGGTATGTTCTCGGACGGCCTGAAAATGTAGGATATGAAACCTACAGGCAGTTCAGCGACAGAATTGACAATATAGGAAAGGTTTTTCCGTTAATATTTTTTCTGGTGGCAGCACTTGTTAGCCTTACCACAATGACAAGAATGGTTCAGGAAAAGAGAATAGAAATTGGTACCTTCAAGGCTTTAGGATATTCCAGAACTGCAATCGTATCCCACTATCTGATCTACTCACTCTCTGCAAGCGCGATTGGAAGCCTTATTGGTATTTCACTTGGATTTAGATTATTGCCCCCATTTATCATGAGTGCGTATTCTTCCATGTATACGATTCCTGATTCAGTGAGAACTTTTAATACAAGTCTTGCGCTGCAGGCATCTTTGATTGCTATATTATTCACGGTTGTAGCAGCAGCCGCAGCAACCCTGGATGAATTAAGAGAGGTCCCTGCTTCCTTGATGAGACCAAAGCCACCCAAGTCAGGCAAAAAAATAGTTCTGGAGAAAATTAATTTTATATGGAAAAGGCTCAGCTTTACAAAGAAGGTTACTGCAAGAAATATATTCAGATATAAGCAGAGGCTCTTCATGACGGTTATTGGCATCGCTGCCTGTACAGGATTGATGATATCAGGTTTTGGACTGAAAGAAGGAATTATTGGTGCAACAGAATCACAGTTTAGTACGATCTACAAATACGATATGCAGGGTACTCTAAACATAAATGCAAGTGAAGCTGACAAGAATGATATCAAAGAAAAGGCTCTGAAGGATTCAAACATTCAGTCCATATTGTTTACCTATTCAAAAAGTGGGACTGTTCAGTTGGGAAAGTCTAAAAGTCAGGATGCTTATGTAGTTGTTCCGGAAGATAAAGCTGCTTTTAACGGCTTTATCAACCTAACCACTGAGGGAGAAAAATTAGAACTTGACGAGGATGGTGTTATTTTAACTGAAAAACTTTCCAAGCTGATCAACAAAAAGGCCGGAGATACTATTGAAATTACTCTGAATGACAAGGTTGTAAAAGCCAGAATATCGGCTGTAACGGAACATTATTTTCAGCATTATATCTATATGAGCAGAGCTTATTATCAAAAGATAACAGGAAAGGACATTACTTTTAATAACTTCTATGGATTGATTCACAATACATCGGAGGACCGAGAAAATAATACATTCAATACCTTGAAAAACATCAGCAGTATCAATTCTGTAGGATTTAAAAATAACGTACAGGTTGATTACAATAAGAGTGTTAACAGCATCAATTCTGTGATTTTGGTATTGATTGTAGCTGCAGGTGTTCTGGCCTTTGTTGTAATCTACAATCTTACAAATATCAATATCAGCGAGAGAAGCAGGGAACTTGCCACAATAAAACTCTTAGGATTTTATAATATCGAATTGGCAGCTTATATATACAGAGAAAATACGGTACTCACTGTGATAGGCAGTTTAACAGGAATACCGGTGGGATTACTGCTCAATAAGTTAATTGCAGCTACCGCAGAAACAAATGATATGATGTTTTTGCAGAAAATAAGTCCAATTTATTTCTTGTTTTCTATTTTACTGACATTATTATTTTCTGTCGTGGTGAATTTAGCTATGTACAGCAGATTTGATAAAATTGATATGATAGAATCACTTAAGAGTGCTGAGTAAAATGTATATACAAATATCTTCAGATAGCTAAATTGGTGTTGTATTTGTCTCTTCGAAACTGATAAATTGTATCAAATTCACAGCTTTTAGACATAATTTGTCTGAAAACTCAGCGTTCTCAGGCGTTACAAGAAAAAGCGGCACTTAATTTTGATGATATTCTAACAAAATTAAGTGACGCTTTTAATATTATACACAAATATAAAGATTTTGCTCTACTTTGTCATATTTCATTGCTATGTTTGGAATAATGCCGATTCCTTATGAAAACAGCACTCAACATGATTACAGTTCGTGACGTAAAAGAGACATTTCATGCAGTTGGTGAAATTTGTTGGATATCTTGAGTTATAATTTGGTTGAGATGTTTGTTAGTTTATAATTACGGCATAGGAAATATAGTGAAAATCAGTTTTATAACGAGCTTGAAATGGAGGGATGTATTATGAAAAAATCTATTTTAATTATGGTTTTGACAGTTGCAATGTTGGTTTTGGCGGCAACAACTGCGTATGCGGAATCGGCGACTTTGCTGCCAAAAGAAGTTAGTGCGAGTGATTTGGAAAATTTGAATAAAGAACTGGAAAAAACTTTAAAAGGGTTGGATAAATTAGGAGATATAGATTTTAATAATTTGCAAGAAACAACAGTAAACACACAAAAACGCATTGCTGATGTAAACACAATCGAGACGAATATGATGATAGCAGCTGGTAATGGTTATACTTTAGGTCTCAAAACAAATGGAACAGTTATAGCTACAGGAATGAGTATGAGCGGGGCTGATAAAGTAAGTGATTGGACCAATATAACTATGATAGCTTGTGGGCTTAACCACAGCGTGGGTTTAAAATCAGATGGAACAGTTGTAGCTACCGGCTCAGTTGGTTCAGGTGAATGTAATGTTAGCGGCTGGAAAGATATAAAGATGATAGCCGCAGGCTTGGACTGTACAATTGGGCTAAAAAAGGACGGCACAGTGGTTGCGACAGGTTCCAATGAACATGATAAATTAGAAGTGCAAGCTTGGAAGAATATTGTAGCCATTTCCTCGGGTTCTCATTTTAATGTTGGATTAAAAAGTGATGGAACTGTTTTGGCAATCGGTAAAGATTGCTCAGGAATACTAAATGTATCAAGTTGGCGTGATATTGCTTCAGTATCAGCTTCTTTTGATAATATATTAGGTCTGAAAAAAGATGGAACGGTTATAAATACAATACGCAGCAATACTTCACTATTTAAAAATGTTACTTCAGTTGCTGCTTCAGCAGGTTATGCGGCAGGATTGAAAAAAGACGGTACAGTTATTACAAATTCAGATATTATTAATACTTCTACCTGGAAAAATATAATAGCGATAAGTGCTGGTGCGACACACCTTGTTGGGCTGAAAAGTGATGGAACAGTAGTTGCAACAGATGCTAACGATAGTTGGAATATGGGACAGAGCAATGTTAAAACGTGGCAGCTGAAGGTTGTCAAGGTTGCAAAAGTTACAGCAACATCGACAAATTCAAAAATCACTGTAAACGGAAAAAAATTCACGATGGATGGATATACATTTGATAAAAACATATATGTAAAGATTCGCGATTTGGCATCTGTGCTAAAGGGCACTAGCAAGCAGTTTTCAGTAGATGGCGATGGTGTAAAAAAACCGATAAAATTGGTTTCCAATAGTGCTTATAAAGCTATTGGGGGCGAACTGAAAAAAGGAGATGGAAAGCCAAAAGAAGTTACCAAAACAACATCAGAGAATTATATTGATGGTAAAAAAATGAATTTTACAATATACAAAATTAATGGAGAAACATATTTTAAGATGCGTGACGTTATGCAGAAATTTAATATTTATGTGGGTTGGGATGCAAAAGCTAATTCAATCACATTAGATACAAAAAAAGCGTATAAGGCACAATAGATTTATTGACAGGAGGGCACCAAAATGAATAAAAAACTTATTAATCTCGTGTTGACAGCGGTAATGATATTTTCGATATTCCCCACATTATCAGCGCAGGCCGTATCGACAGTCCAGGTTACACCAGCAGCAAAGGCCGCACCTACACTCAAGATTGGTGACTACATACAAATGGGTAAATACTAAAGCGGCGAGCTGTGGAAAGTTACAGGAAAGTAAAAGAACCTGACAAATAAGCAAATGAGAGGATTGAATTTATGAAAAGAAGAATTTTTTCAGCAGTTTTTGCAATAATAATGGCATTTTCACTGTGTATTGGGTCTGTAGTACCAGCAACTGCAGCAGGAACTGCAAAACCAACAATCACCGCAGTGTTTGAAATTACAAATGATTTAGCGGAGGAAATGACATCCCTCAAGCTTTCAGAGGAAGGCATAGAAACATGGGGAAAAGAGTTACTTTCCAAACCATTGAAATCAGGTGGAACTGTTAAAATACCAATAACTTATACAACGGACAAACTCAAATGGGACATTATGGCAATTACTGAAAACGGCGAATTGGTTTTCCCGAGCCTTGATTTTAAGGGAATTACGGCAGCCGCAGGAGGCAGTATCCATCTTCGATATTCCATTATGAAGGATACGTATGGTCTTGTTTATAACAATGCCGGTGCACCGACGGCCAGCCAAGTAGCAGGTAAATCGACAATTACGGTCACTTTCAATGTAAAGAATGAAACACTGGGAGAATTTGAATCCCTTCAGTTGTCACCGATAGATAAAGCAGCATGGGGCGCGAATCTTCTGAAAGGGCCTTTGGCAGGTGGGGCAACAGTCAAGATTCCCATAACCTTTACGACGGATACACCTATATGGGATTTGAGGGTCACAGATGCTGGAGGAGAGTTTGTATGTCAAGATCTTGATTTTTCACAGTTAACACCAGCAACCGGAGGCAACATCGCCCTCCGGTATTCCATGGCTTACGGAAATAGCGCAACAGTGTCCTCAAATGTGGTAAAAACACCATATCCCAAACAATCAGGCAATGTCATCACGTTTTTTGATACAGATAGTGATGGTGTTTTAAGTGCGTATGAGACGAAGGAACAGGTGGCGGCAGCCAATCCGAATTCTGAAATCGGCTATGAGGTCACTATATCGGAAAAAATACATACTATCGGCAGGAATGCTTTTGAAAGAAGGGCAGTCAAAAAATTAACGATACCTGCCACTGTAAGAACGATTGAAGACGAAGCATTTATGAATGCCGACTTGTTAAAAGACGTTACGTTTGCAGAAGGCGGCCTTGTCACGATAGGGCAGCGAGCCTTCTTAAAAACCGGCCTGCAGAGTGTCACTCTGCCAAAATCAGTGCGCACCCTCAGCAACGGGGCCTTTGGCAATTGCGACCAATTGTCAAGCATAACTTTGCAGGAAGGTCTTACTACAATTGGATATGGTGCTTTTACCGAAACTTTGATTACAGGGATAAAGCTGCCGAATACATTGACCAGTATTGGTTACGGTGCATTCACCAAGTGTAAAAATCTCACAAGTATAAATATACCAGCCAGTGTGAAAATAATCGAGGACCTCGCTTTTAATGGATGTACCGCCTTGGTGGAGGTAAACCTTCTTGCAGTGACCAGAATCGGGAAACAGGCCTTCCTTTTATGTACCAGCCTGCAGAAGATTCAGCTTCCAGCTACCTTGACACAGATTGGCAGTTTGGCCTTTGATAGCTGTGAAAAGTTGGTTGAGATAAATGTTGACCCTTCAAGCACTTCATTTACCTCGCAGGAGGGAATACTCTACTCCAAAGACTTTTCGGAAATCTATGACTATCCAAATGCAAGAGCAGAAAAAACACTCGTATTGCCTGCTACTGTAAACAGCATCAAAGCAGGTGCCTTTGCCCGTACCTGTATTACAGCTGTTACTCTTCCAGCGGGGCTGAAAACAATTGAAATGTCTGCATTTGAAGAATGTACTGCTTTAAAGGGGATTCAGCTCCCCAACGGTATCACCAAGCTTGGTCAAAGCGCTTTTGATCAATGCACGTCCCTAACGGGGGACCTGACAATTCCAAAGAGCATCAAAACGATGGAAAATCAGGTATTCAGGATGACGGCACTGAAAAATGTTACAATCGACTGCAGTGCCAATCTCAGCGAGTGGCTGTTCATAGAATGCAAAAGTCTTGAAACGGTAAAAATAAATGGGCAGTTAGCAAAAATTGGAGATAGCGCATTTTTTTCTTGTACAAAGTTAACCAAGATTAATTTACCTAAGACCCTGAAAGTAATTGATTCACTAGCTTTTTCAGACTGCACCAGCCTACCGGAGATAAGCTTACCCAGTGGATTGCTTCAGTTGGGCAAGAAAAGTTACATTGTTGGAGATAAAGGTGTGTTCAATAATTGTACCAGCTTAAAAAGCATAGCAATACCAAATAGTGTTATATATATGGAGGAGAGTGCTTTCGCTGGATGTTCAAGTTTGAAATCAGCTACCATATCAAGAAATCCAAAATATAATCTGATTGAAGCAGAAGTTTTTCAAGGCTGTACCAGCCTGGAATCCATAATCATACCGAAGAATGTCATCACAATTGGCGTGGGAGCTTTTTCAACTAGCGGGTTGACAAAGCTGACTATTGAACCGAATGGTTGCAAGTTTATAGGTCCTTCTGCCTTTCAGTTTACCAAACTCAAAGAGGTTATCCTACCAGTTGGCGTGGAAAAAATCGAATACTATGCGTTTAATGACATCAATGCATTGAAAACGATAACTTTGAGTTCCACAGTCAAGGATATTGTACCTTTTGTTTTTTATAAACTCCCGAGTTTGACAAGAGTCAACCTGATTTCGACGAAAGGGATAGATCTTGCATCCTTTAACTTTGAAGACAAGGCTTTCATAGACAAAGGCGCAGTCCACGTCCCCAAGAATTTTGCAGATGCTTATCTTGCACCAGACGGTAAACTTTATTTGCACAGCAGAAAGCTGATCAAGGATCTGCCTGTGCTGCCGAAGGGGAAAAAGGGGTATTAGGATTGACTGAGTGACAACCACTTTTTGAACACAAGTCTGGATGATGCGTTTCTGCTCTTCCAGACTTGTGTTTTTTATATATTTTTTATGCGTCGATATATATTTTTCTTCGCTTTCTTCTCTGGTAAGATAGTTCGAGCAGCAGGCCAATCATTAAGGGAATGATTGTGAGCAAAATCATTCCTAAGACTAAATCCCATAACTCGGCCTGAGTGAAGGTTGTAGACCTGAAAGCTCGTTGTTATGCCTATGATGCACTCCTGATTCTTGGAAACTCTCAGAATCCAGTTCAAAACTTAAGCTCTGATCAGCTTAGAGATATATACCGGAAAAAAATAACCAACTGGAAGGAGGTTGGCGGTATTGATGCAAAGATATCCGTTTATGTGCGTGACAGCCAGTCGGGCAGTCAACGAATGTTTAAATCTCTGATATGGGAAAGCCAAAAAGATATTCCTGATTTTGAAGACGGATCTTATACTGATATGGAAATTGATGAAATGGGTAAAATAATAAATATGGTTGAGCAGGATGTTAACGCTATCGGGTTTAGCTTTATGACGTTTGTGGATGGAGAATATGGTGCCTCAGAGTATCTGAAAAGCTTTGCCATAGATGGCATTAATCCAACAAATTCTAATATTGCTAATAAAAGCTACCCATTTATAACAACTGCATGGGTGCTTATGAGGGCCGATCAACCATCAAACAGTCCTGCACAGTGGTTGTTTGACTGGTTTGTTGGAGAAAATGCACAAAAATATATAACAAATCATACCAGCTCTATACCTGCAAACAACGATTCTATCATGATCTTAGCTAATGACTAGAGGTAGACATTGGATAAGTGCGACTAAAGTTCAGGTGGAATTAAAACTCCATCTGAACTAAGTCTTCTTTATAGAGGATAAATTAACCTCAGTCTGTATGCGTTCATAGCCGTATCACCAAGTTTGTCCATTAAGCGGTAATTTGCAACAGCTCCAACTACTGCACCTATTACGGGAACCAGCTGAAGCATTTTTGCTAGGTCAATGTAGTCCCTATATTCCTGCTGGAAGGTTCTCCAGTCAAAAGAATTAATGTCCAGGGGCAGTGCATCGGAAAAAATTTCCCATTCTAATACCTGATGATAGATTTCCCTTGCTCTTTGCTGGCTTGAAAAAGCAAGCTGAAATATATACAATATATACAAACGTTCCTTGTAGTTTGTTACATCAAAACCATATACAGAAGCTGCTTCGAAAAGAAATTTAAGCTTCAGGCTTAAAAGAATGGGGAAGTCTGCCATTCCGAGAAATATACCTCCAGATCCTGTCCATGCGCCATCGACTGCTGCGGCTCTTTTATAGGAACTAATTATTTCTTTCACTCGTTGCTCCCGCTCTTCTAAAGAAGCATTAAACATTGGAATTCCTGTAGTTAGTTCTGAGCCGAACAATACTGCTTTAACCATGCCTTTTATAGTTTCGGTAACAACCTTGTGTGCTTTCTCAGGAATGAGCGTATTCACTTTATTCTGAATTCCTTTACTGAGTTGATTTGCCATAGAAGGGTTTTTTAACATTTCTCGCTGCCATATTTTTAATTCTTGTAATGCACTTTGCTCATAGCTATTCATAATTTATCCTCAAAATTATTATTTTTTTTATATATTTAGTATACGCCTGAGATATTGTTTTGTATGAGTATTTAGGTTTCCTGAAAAGATTGACAGGGAACCATAATTTGAATAGTATAAAAGATGGATTGAAGCTTTGGAATTTGATAGATTAGGAGGCAGGTAGAGTGTCTAGTGAAATAAAGAGCCATGTTGATGAGCTAATGGTAAAAATTCCGGGTGGAGAAATAGAATTAAGAGACGATAGAACAAAAAATAAATGGAAGGTCGAAATAAGACCTTTCCTTCTTGCTCAGTATCCTGTAACTAAGGAACTGTATTCGTATATTACAAATAAATCACCGATTTCTTTTAATGGAGATCAAAAGCCAGTTGTGAATATTTCTTGGAATGATGCAATTTCTTTTTGTAATCTGCTTTCTCAGAAAGCTGGGTTAAAAGAGTGTTATTCGATAAGTAAGGATGGTGAAGATATCATCTGTTATTTGGAATCAGACGGCTATCGCCTTCCTACAGAAGCAGAGTGACAGTATGCATGTAAAGCAGGAACTACGGGATATAGATACGGAGATATTGATAAGATTGCGTGGTATAATGAAAATTCAGGAGGTAAAATCCATGAAGTAGGAAAAAAGGAATCGAATGCATGGGGCCTGTATGATATGATAGGAAATGTTTGGGAGTGGTGTTGGAATTTATATGATGAGAAAGTATATGGCTCCTACTGAATTTTACGCGGTGGTAGCTGGGCTGAACAAGCCAGGGGTTGTGGGGCTTCGTGTCGTCGTCGTAGTCACCCAACGTTTTTGATAGACGACCTTGGATTCCGTCTTGTCAAAATGACGAACAAATAAAATTATAGGTATGGAGGTAAAGATGGCTAGAAATCAAAGTGTAAGTGGAAATTTTAATTACAATAATATAGAGAAAAAAAACAAGAACTTTATGTATAAAAATCTTCAAAGAAGTAATTGCTATGATAGTGATTTTTCAAATTCAAATTTTGATTATGTAAGTTTTAGAGGTGCACATTTTAAATCCTGTGTTTTTTTTGGATGCACCTTTAGATGGGCAGAATTCATTGGGACGAATTTTAAAGATAGTATTTTTAAAAATGCTATCTTTGAAAATGCTATTTTTGACTCCGTAAATTTAGATGGAGCTAATTTCAAAAATACGGAATTTAAAAATACTATCTTTTTATCCACTAATACAGAGAAAGCTATAAATTTAGATTTGAAAAATTCCAATATTAAAATTTTTCACGAAATTCCAAAATTAGAAATTAGTGAAGAACTTGAGAAGGCTGTTAAAGATATAATGAAAAATGATTATGTAAAAAAGGCAAGAGTTTTTGATACAAAAGACGGCAATTTAAATGTTTTAAGTTTAATGATCTTATTAGATATTTTTGATGAGTTAACGTTAATAAAAGGATTAAATATTATTGAAGTTCAATTAGATAGAGCTTTTTACACATTAAGCTATGTAATCAAGTTATTAAAAAATTATCAAATAGAAGGAACTCTTTAAAGATGGACTGTTGGTGTTAGATTAAATATTTGCATTTATTCTCAGGGGTTAATAATTATTTTAAATGAATTAACCTGATGAAATTTCAATTTATGGGTATACTAAACATTAGCAAATTCCATATTATATAGGAGGATTTTCAAATGAAAAATAGAAATGTATTAATCATATTGGCACTCTTAATTGCATCATTTACTGGGTGTGGAACGCAAACTACAGCACAAAGTACCGCGTCAGCTACGACACCAGAGGCAGTGACCTCTGCCTCATTAGTAGACAATGCATCAAATTTTGAAAAGGCAATAAGCAGCAGTGGCACGTGGATCATTGCAATATTAAAAGATCTCACTATTGATAAGGATATTGTACTCGATGGTGAGTTTAAAAACGGGAAACAAGATGATGCTGGTAAAGATATTATTCAACGAAAGGTCGCTCTATATGCTCAGGATGCAGACCGTAACATTACTGCAAGGTATACTTTGACAGCGCCAAAGTTCACAATTAATAGTCCTGAAGCCAGCATTGAGCATGGAACATTTAAAGGTGACCTCTACATTTCAGTAAAGAACTTTAAGTTAATTGATGCGACCGTAGATGGAAATGTTTATTTTACTACCGATGAAGCTAAAAGTACGTTCAATGCTGATACTACAAGTAAAATAACTGGAAAGCAGGAAATAAAGAAGTAGTAAATAAATTCAAGATATACCCTATATCGAGAGGATTAATATTGGAGGCTGCTTTTTCACTCCTGTGTGACCATTCTCAAATAAAAATGCACTCCCTTTCAAAGCATTGAAGGGGGTGCATTTTTGTTTGGGGTGTACATACTTTTTAACGCTTTATATAATGGACATAATTAATACTCCACAGAATGGAGCACGTGTGGCGAGCTAGTAATTGTTCCAGATGAAGCTTTGAAACAAGATATCAAGAGTTATTTTAAATATTTGCTTATTGACCATACCATAAAGTAACATTTTGGTTTAGTTATTTCATGACGAAAAAGGGTCGATTCATGCAAGTGACATTTTTTCATGTATAAATTTGCTATTATGATAGTAGCGGTTATTGATATCTGAAAAAATTTAAAGGGGAATATTTATTATGAAAAAACTATTTATACTTACTCTCGCATTGGTTATGACGCTTAGCCTTGCTGCCTGTGGTGGAGAAACTATAGAATCAAGCAATACTATCGAATCAGTGAGTATGGTTGATGTCACCACAGAACTAGGTATTAGCCTTAAGCTTCCTAGCGAACTGACAATCCAAGAAAATCCTGCTCTTTATGTTAACATGAAAACAGGTGATAGTGCAGTGTTTGCGGTAGCAGAAGTTGCTGGATACCCACTTTCTGACTGGACAGAGGAAAAGGTTTCAGATACTTACGGAATTAAATATGACGATGTTGTAATTACAAACTTTGAAAATGGTAAACAAATCAATGGTAAAGAATCTGTTGTGTCTAAGTTAACTTTAACAACTCCAAAGGGCAGTGCTCTTACAATTGTATTAGTTATGGTTACTGATGGCAATAAGAATTATACTATAACTTTTTCTTATGGAAGTGATAATACAGACGGATCACTTGCAAAAAATCTACAAGCATGTATTGACAGTATAACTATTAAATAATGCTTGAAGCTTTTACTACTAAAGTTTCTGATGAATCAGCAACAGATACGGCAATTGCTAAGTTAGGTGAAGTTGATACCAAGTATACAGAATTTGATACAAAGCGTGCTTCCATGATGAAGGATTTAGATCTTGTTGATGCTAAGTAATGATAGATTTAATAATTTAATTAATCACATTAAAGGTAAACCATTTGTTACCATTTATTAATAAAGGAGAATTAATTATGCGTAAGATTAAAAGTACAGTTCTGATTCTAGCCATATTTATGTTTATAGGATTGTTTAATGTTCAGCCTATTGAGGCAGCAACTCCAGTTGCACCCTACACTATTTTGGTATATATGGTGGGGTCGGACTTAGAAAGCGGTGGCGGATTTGCATCCGACGATTTGATCGAAATGGCAGCAGTTGGTTCAACAAAGAACGTAAATGTCGTGGTTGAAACCGGAGGATCAAAGAAGTGGCAGATAGCTAAGATAAGTAACAAGGTAAACCAGCGTTGGTTGGTTCAGAAGAATGATATCAAGCTGATAAAAACCCTTGGAAACCTAAGTATGGGTAAACAGAGCACTCTTCAGGACTTCCTTATATGGGGAGTGAAAAACTATCCTGCAAAGAAATATGCTGTAATAATGTGGGACCATGGTTCTGGTGCTAAAGGATTTGGCTATGATGAAAACAATCTCAGCGATCCAAGTCTGTCTATTAATGAAATTAAGGGTGCATTAAAAGCCGCTACTGCAACTAGTAAACAGAAATTTGAGCTGGTTGGGTTTGATGCTTGCCTGATGGGAAACATTGAGACTGCTACAGGAGTTAAGGATTATGCTTCATATATGGTAGCTTCAGAGGAACTTGAACCTGGTCGTGGCTGGGACTACACCTCTGCATTGCAAGCCTTGAACAAGAAGCCGACATCTACAGGGGCTGAATTTGGTAAGGCAATAGTGGATGGTTATAAAAAACAAGCAACTGCACAAGGTACAGTCAGTCAAATTACTCTAGCGGTAGTTAGCCTTGCAAAAGTTAGTGCAGTTAACACCGCACTAGATAATTTTATAAAGAAAGCTAGCAATGATATAAAGAATCCTAAAACAATTACTACAGTTTCAATGGCAAGAACTAAAGCTGAGGCCTATGGAGATACGGGCGCACATGGAGGCAGCACCGACATGGCCGATATCTATGATATTGCATATAATCTTAAGGGCACTTATCCAATTGAAGCAGATAAGTTGATGAAAAGCATCAAGGCTTGTATTACATACAAGGTTACTAGTGACACTAAGCCAAACGCTAATGGTTTATCAATATACTTCCCCTGCAAAGACAAGGAAAGCTTTAAGGATAATTTGAAGGAATATCAAAATACAGGTTATACCAAAAGCTATCAGCAGTTTCTTGCTACATATGTTGACAAAATTTTAGCAGATACAACACCTATTCAGTTAACACAAGCTAACCCAAATGCAGGTGGAGAAGATTCACAGAGCCTATTTGAGATACAGGTAGCCCAAGAGGATATAGGCAAGATAAATGAGCTTTATTCCGTGTTGGCAATGCCCTGTGACGAAGAAGGCAATGCAAACATGTTCCTGGGTATGGATAGGAATGTTGAGTTGGATACTACTACAGGTATAGTAAAGGATAATTTCACAGGTTACTGGACGACACTTGGAGGTCAATTTGTGTCCATGTATATTGAAACAGTTGGTGAGGATTACTCTACCTATACTATTCCAGCCAAGCTCAATGGAGAAAAGGTGGATATAAAGGTTTTGTATAGTGAAGAATACCCAGATGGAGTTGTGTTAGGTGCCTGGAGAGGTATTGATGAAAAAACAGGTATGCCGGATAAAGATATTATTGATATATACACAGGAGACGAAATTATTCCGCAATACTACTTTTATGGTTCAACAGATGATGTTGGTGGTTATGTTGATGGCTATGTCGATGGTGGTGCTTTTGTAGTAGAGGATGAGCTCAAACTGGAGGTAATTGAACTACCAGATGATAAATACCTTTATGGTTTCTAAATGACAGATACTGCACAAAACGAATCCTATTCAGATTTTGTCACACTTAGCATCAAAGATGGTATGATAACCGTTGAAAATTAAAGAATTTAGTAATTGAATAGATAAAATCATCAGAATTTAGATGAAACATTAAATGTTATGGAGGTTATTATGAAATTTATTGCAATCATGTTAATTTTAGTTATCTCTATTAGTTCTTCTGGATGTACAGGTAATACGGCAACGAAAAAGGTGAATAGTGAAATACCTATTAATTCTGCCAGTAGTACAGTATCAGCAACAGTTACACCAACTGGGACATCCATTAGTGAACCATCAGCATCAAGTTCTAATGTGAGTAATACACAAGAAGAGGTAACAATAAAAGCTTCTTATGAAAAACCTTTGTCATTAGAGGATAAGAATACTATTATTCTTGATGGGTTGCTCAAAGGGGAAGAATATATTGAAGTAATTGTTACAGGAGAAATCTTTGGATTTGAGCAAATTGCATTAGTCTGGGACGAGAGTAAAAGTGAATTAGTAGAGAAAGAAACAGTCAAAAGCATTGAGAAAATTGAAAACCAAACTCTTGTGATTAAGACATATCAACCAGAAGGGATACCAACGGAAAAGATTAAATGGAAAAGCAAATCAGGAAAGGCTTATGAATATATAATTTCTGAGAGATCCTTAGGTGACACCGATAATAGTATCTCAAAGTTTGATATGAAAGAAAGTAGAACAACCCTGATAATCAATACAAATGAAAAAATTAATCCTTCCTTACCAGAGTTTACCTTCAGCGTATATGGAGAGAAAAAAGATGATTTATATAGTGCTAACAAGATTGTAATCAAAAAATCTCCGGGAAATGAGTTTGTTCAGGAATTGAATTTTGATGCTACAGAAACGCCAGATGATAAGAAACTGGGACTTGAAATCGAAGATATGAATTTTGATGGATATAAAGATATACGAATACAACAAGCATTACCGGCAGCGCCGAATGTTCCTTATTATTATTGGTTATGGGATAAAGAATCAGCAAAATACATCAAAAATATAGAACTAGAAAAGATAACTTCACCAGAGCTTGATTTTGAAAATAAGACTATTAAATCAAGTGTAAGAGATAATGCTTCTACGTATTACGAGAGGATATACAAATATATTGGCGGTATTCCAACGCTCATTAGTGAAATAGAGAAAGTTGCGGATACGGACAAGAATGTCTGGAATATTACGGTTCGTGAATTAAAGGGTAAAGAAATGAAAGTTGTAAAAAAATATACAGAACCTTTGTAAAAGGTCAAGGCCCCGTAGGTAGAGTTAAAACTAACTCACCTGCTGGGCTTTTCCTTATGAAACTCCAACGGGAAGCACAAAAAATCCCATTGATAATAAAAGCAGTTTTCAGTAGAGGGTGATGGTGTAAAAAACAGTGCAAAAGATCCACTTCAGATTGATAAACCACATCTTTATGGATGTTCCATTATTAAATGAATTAAATAATGACACTTAGTTTAAATATACTATCTCTTGCCTCAAAGGAATAAATTCCTTGATATTTTGTAGCGATGTTAACAACGCTCATGGTACCCATTCCATGTCCGTCTCTATTAGAAATTGGAATGTCTTCTTGAAATTCAATAGCCCCATCATATGGGTTAATAATTTGAATGAATATTTTATTGGTTTTGATGTAGCAGGAAAGCTTGATTTTCTTCTTTTCCCTGTCGCTTATTTTTTCACAAGCAAGTATGGCATTTTCAATTCCGTTTGCCAAAACAACACATAAATCAGTGGTGGCAACATGAATTGATGCAGGGATGACTGCGTCTACAGTAATATCTATTTCTGCACTTTTTGCCTTAATCACATAAGAGGATAGTATCATATTTACTCCATCATTTTCGCAATAACCCACTACACTTGCTTCCTCAATTTCACTGCAAATACTCATAATGTATTTACTTGATTCTTCAAAGTTAGAATGTGAAATACAGGTGTTAACATACTGTAAATGGTGTTTTAAATCATGTCTGTAGATCGCCTCCATGGTTTGGGATTTTTTAAGCTCGGATAAATGCTCCTTCATGGCATCCATTTGCAGGGTTAAAATAATTCGCTCATTTTTCAGAAGGAAATGTTCTCTTGTCTGCTTAAGAAGCAGAAAAATCACCATATATGCACAATAGATGATGGCTAGAATCAGTATGCGAAAATAGGATGTTTCTATCCACGCTGCAATGGTGTGATTATTCTCATCTGATAAATAGGATAAGATCGTATATAATATGGGCAAAGAAGATAGTAACAGCCAGCTATTTTGAAGGTTTTCGAGCGCGTAGTGAAACAATGGCGCAATATACTTATACACGAGTACTAACATTATAAAATATGTAATCATAGATGCTACCATCATGATGTTTATAGAATAATTTACAAATGCACCCACAATAAAGGGTAACCAGAGTACTGGTGATGAGAAAATAAAGGTTGAGAGAAAAACAAAGAGAAATTTTGCTCCTCTGTACTTTGAAACTATGTAAAACATAATATAAATAGGCACTTGAACAAACAGTGGATAGTAGGCGGTAAATGTGGCACGATCATATTCACTTGCTACAAATGTACTGGAAATAAGGGTTAGAGCAAGGATAATCAAAGAGAAGATAAACTTTAGCTTCTTGACATTTTTCAGATTAACATCAAGGAGCATATACATAACGACAAAATCAAACACTATTATCAATAATGCGTAGATTATTTCATAGGTTTTCATAGGTTTTCAGCTCCTTTAAAGGCAAAGGCTATGTAATCCGACTTTACAGTATGACAATTAGCCTTTGCCATTGGTACTAAGGAAAGCGACTGCATTTTAATTTCCCTTTGGCTTAGCGTGTCTATATGCTCCATATTAATGATATAAGAACGGTGAGGCTTTATAAAGCAAGGAGTGGAGAGAAGCTCTTTTTCAAGTTCTAGCATAGACCCAAGAGCCTCTATAACCGATCCATCCGTTAAATGATAGAATATGGATCTGCCGATAATCTCTGCAAACTCTAACTTTTTTATATAAACTCTGGTCAGCCCTGTTTTGCTTTTTATTAAAAAACTTGCACCTGCATGGCTTTCCATTTCAAAGATCACTTTATCTAAAAGGATAAACAGCTTATCCTTCCAAATAGGCTTTAGTGCGTAATAATAAGCACCCACTGAATAAGACTCAACCGCAAACTCTGGAGAAGAGGTCAAAAAGATGATTTTAACATCTTGATTGAACTGCCGTATTTCCTTCGCCAAATCCATACCTGTCATAAAAGGCATTAGAATATCTAATAGCGTCAACTCATATTGCTGCCCACTCTCCATTGCTGCAATTAAGTCCAAAGCACTATTAAATGCTGTATATTCAAATCCATTTGCAAAGAGTTATACTCGTTTACAATGGAAACCATATTTGAAAGATCTGCTATGTCATCATCGCAAATAGCTATTTCCAACATAAAACCCTCTCCTAATATTATAATATTATATATGAATTATACCATAATGTTAAAATTTGGTGTAGTTATTTCATGACGAAAAAAGGTCGATTCATGCAAAGGACATTTTTTCATCGATAAAATTGTTATGATGTTAGTAAGAGTTATTGAGACCTAAAAAAAACATATGGAGGGAAATTTATGCTTTATATAATTGCATTTGGAGTCATTATTGTGATTCTTGTTTCTTGGATAATTTCGGTGCAGCGTTCCTTTGTAGTATTGGATGAAAACATTAATAATGCCATGTCACAAATTGGTGTTCAGCTATCCTCACGATGGGATGCGTTAACTTCACTCTTGGATTTAACCAAAGGGTATGCATCTCACGAATACGAAACTATGACAGAAACCATTAAGGCAAGACGCTCTATCACAAAGGACTCTTCGCCTGGTGATATAACAAAACAGGAAAATATCATCGTAGAGGCTATGGGGAAAATAATGGCGGTGGCAGAAAACTATCCTGATTTAAAGGCGGATAAGACCTACATCAAAACAATGGATGCTGTTAATCAATATGAAAACATGTTGCGTACCAGTAGGCTGATTTACAACGATAGTGTGACAAAGTTAAATCGTGCCATCCGTATGTTCCCTGCATCTATGATTGCAGGTATTATTGGCTTTGCAAAGCGCACTTATTTAGAGGCAGTAGATGAAAAAACAAATATGCCGAGTATGAAGTAAGTAACAATTGGAAAATGGAGGTAGTGTATGGTAAAAAAAATTATTTCCACGATACTTTGTGCTTTTTTATTTCTTACTTTAATGTCCAAAGTCGCTTTGGGAGCCAACAATGTATCTGACATTAATGTTGATGTTGTCATTTATGATGATGGCTCGGCAGATATCACACAAACATGGAATTGCAATTTTACAGAGGGCACAGAGGGCTATATTCCCATAGAAAACTTAGGTGAAATGAGCATATCGGAGTTTCGTGTTTCAGATGCAAATGGAGCTTATACCAACATTGAAGATTGGGATGTAAATGCTAGCTTTAAGGAAAAAGCTAGAAAGTACGGTATGGTAAAAACCAATAAGGGCTATGAGCTTTGCTGGGGAATTAGCGAATATGGGGAAAAACGCTATGCCATTGAGTACAAAATAAATAATCTCGTTGGTGGGTATAAGGATTTCAACGGTTTTAACTTCCAGTTTATCAACAGCGGTATGGGAACATTGCCCACCGATGTAAAGCTAAAAATAACAATGCAAGATGGAACAAAACTAGATGCAAATAACGGTGGCATATGGGCTTTTGGTTTTGACGGGCAAATTAATTTTGAAAATGGTCAAGTAGTCGCTTATACCAAAAGTCCCTTGTCCTCTAGTTCGGATAGCGTCATTATTATGTTACAGCTCAACAAAGGATTGATTAACCCCACAAGGGTGTTGGATGAATCCTTTGAAGAGGTAAAAGCAAAGGCGCTTGAGGGGAGCGATTACGATCATAGCACAGATACAGTTACAGATACAGATACAGATATGGGTGGCAATTCTCCTGTACTTCCTGAGGAGGAGATTGGAGTTTTTGCTTATATTATTTCGTTTGTAATTTTCGCTTTTATTTTTGCGCTTCCTTTTGTTGTTATTTTCTATTTTATTGCACGAAGAGTTAAAGCAAAAAAGGAAATACGCACCCTCTATAATAATGCAGATTATTTTAGGGAAGCACCTATTGCAGGAAATGTAGAAGCAACCTTTGTTTTAGCAGCGGCTTTTGATAAAAAAAACGATGACGGAAACCTTATTGGTGCAGCATTTTTAAAACTGATTAACGCAGGTTGCCTTGAGCCTATGAATGAAAAAACTATTGGTTTGTTTGGTAAAGAAAAGGAGAGCATTTCTCTAAAGCTTGTACAACCACCACAGTTTGTGGGGGTAACAGCAAATATGCTTTATGATTTACTGGTTTTAGCAAGCAGTAGCGACCAGATTTTACAGGAGCGTGAGCTTGAAAACTATTGCAGAAGAAATCATACAGCGATAACGAGGATTATAGATACTGCAAAGCAAGACGGCAGAAATACTTTAGTACAAATTAATTGCTATGATTACTCAAAAAAAGCAAAACCTCTTGGACTTTCAGAACGTGGCAAAAAATTACTCTTAAACATTATTGGTTTTAAAAAGTATCTCCTTGAGTTCTCACTTATTGACGAAAGGTCCATTGCAGAAAGTATTATTTGGCAGGATTACCTTACCTTTGCCACACTTTTAGGCATTGCGGATAAGGTGATAGAACAATTTGAGAAGGTTTATCCAAGTGCATCACAGTATAGTGAAAATGCACATTATTATTACCTGCTTGCACACAGATACACCAAAGCATCATACGAAGTGGCACAAACGGCACGTTCGGCAGGTAGTGGCGGAAGCAGTTCCTTTGGCGGTGGCGGTGGTTTTAGCGGTGGTGGCAGTGGCGGTGGAACACGATAAAGAAGACTTAGTTCAGATGGAGTTTTAACTCCACCTGAACTCTAGTACTTTATCAAAGTATAAGTGCAACTAGGGCTTCTGCCGGCGCTACAAGCTTGGCACAAGCCAAGTTTTCTTTATCGCACTTATCCAGGGTCGTAGCGCCGCTTAGCTCCTACTTGAAGAAGAGGGAGTCTTAGCGGCGGTAGACGTCGAATAAAAATTAAAGTTAGGAGAAAAATATTATGGGATTATTTTCAAACAATAAAAAATCTTGCCCAATTTGTGGGGAGGCAACACCAAGATTATTAGCAACAAAAATTGCAGATAGTACACCAATTTGTTCTGATTGTGCAAAAAAAATATCAATGGTGAATACACAAGTAAGTGGGCTTTCTGAGGAGGGATTAAAAGAACATCTTACGATGCGAGTGGAAAATGCAAACTGTTTAGAAAACACCTTCCGCCCAAACAAGAAAATCTCCATTGGTTGGACGAATTTGAATATTGATGAAGCAAATAAGATGTTTACCATTCCTCTAAACATGTGTGGAAATACAAACAATCCTCCTGTTTTTAAGTTTGAAGAGCTCATTAGCTATGAGCTACTTGAAGATCATTGCGTAATCGAACGTTTTAGTAGAGGCGATGTTGCACCACAATTTACACCAATGGCTTATGCTCCTGTTATTCATATTAATTTTGATGATAAGGACGAACAACCGGAAAATATCTCTCGAAGCTTTGAGCTTAACTTGTATCTTTCCAATCCTTGTTGGGATAAGGTGGAATCTAGTGCAGGCTCTGCCTTTGGGACTGAATATGATTTTCAGCGGGAATACAGCAAGCATTTGGGCGAGCTTCGCAGGCTTACCTCTGTTTTAGCAACCATCATCGGAGTAAGTGCAGTAGGTAATGCTGTTCAGAGTAACGTAAATTCCATTGCTGAGGATATAAAGAAGTTTAAGGATTTACTTGATGGTGACATTATTACACTGGAAGAATTTAATGCAAAGAAGAAACAATTATTAGGCATTTAAGGAGGAAGTCTGTTATGCAAACGCTGATGGTATGAAGGAGGGTGACATCTACACCAATAGCTGGCTTCAGAATTACGAGGACTCAGTAACCTTTTGGGTTTTTCAAACCATCCCTTTCCAACATGACCCAACCCGTCAGTAATAGAAGGATCAAATCAAGGCCCCGTGGGTGAGTCGAACCAGGCTCATCTGTGGGGTTCTTTCTTTGAAATTATGAGATGATCCGGTGGAGGGTAGATCTGATAATGGTAATAGTGAAAAGGCAGTATAATTTCCAACAAAATACATCAATTCCAAAAGATATAAGGATGTAAGCATGTTAGCATATAAGGATGAAATAAATATGATAATTGTTAATAATTATAGTGACTTTTTTGAAATTATGATTGAGTCTTATGATATAGAAATCGAAACATTTAATGTTTTAGAACTTTTTTATGAGATAAGCACGTTAGGAATTAATTAGTAAAAGGACGCGGCACGCAGCATTAAGACAGAGGGCTCGACCACAAGCTTCCCAGAAGTCAAGTCTCTATGATGGGCTTATCACACGCCCTTGGCATATGAAGCTTTCCTGCGATAAATGCTTTATCTCTCCAACACATGGATGCCAGATATCATTTTAAAATATTAAAAAGTTAGTAACTACGGTTATATGAGAGGAGAATCACTCCACAGGTCAGAAGAATGAAGAATCTGGTTTGCCGCTTTCAAATAATCAGCAGAGGTCTGACATTTTTTTACTTTTTTCATAAGCTTACCGTCCTTGTCAGTGTGAACCGACATGTACACCCAGAACTCTTTCATTTTATCACACAAGTGCTTTTCTCCAGAAAGTATATTTTTGTAATAATTAAAAACCTCATCGTGAAAATGTATGATCATGCTTATTTTATTGGCATAAGGAATAATTTGCCCTTTGATGGCAGATGGTAGGAATGGGTCTCTAAGAGCCCCTCTGCCCAACATGAAGTTTTTTATAAAAGGAAAACGCAAACTGATACGCAGGAAGTCAGCATATGTGAATATATCCCCATTATAGGTTATTTCGTGTTTGCAAGCGGAAGTAAGAGCTTCAAATAAATTCAGATCAACGTTACCAGTGTACATTTGTATACCAGTGCGGGCATGTATAATCACGCCGCCCAAGGGGTATTCGTTAAGCACCTCAATCACACGCATTCCATCTTCAGGATCATCTAGTCCCAGTCTCATCTTTACCGTTATAGTATAAGAGCTATCAGCGCAAGCAATGTCAAGAGATTTTTTAATCATATCTGGATAAGGCAGGATACCGGAACCCTTTTTCTTATGCGTTACCCTAGGAAAGGGGCACCCTATGTTCCAATTTATCTCGTTGTACCCCATATCTACGATGGCAGAAGCAAAAATACTGAAATCAGTTCCATTATTGCTGAGAAGCTGAGGAACAATCTTAACCCCAGCGTCATTACGTTCGGGAAGAAGATCCTTCAATAGTAAATCACTTACTTTTTTCATATCAGCAGTAGCAATAAATGGTGTATAATACGCATCGATGCCACCGAAAATCCTCGCAAATGCGTTCCTGTAACATGCAATAGTCATACCCTGAATTGGGGCCAAAAAAAGATTCATATACACTCTCCGAACCAAGTTTAGAAATTAATCTATCCTCCATACTATATAGGTACTGGGATAAATGCAATAGTGATTTCACTAAATATCCAATATTTTATGTAAAAGTTTTTTAGGGGGTGCACTTTTTAGCAGAAAGATATAATGTAATGAATTGTTGATTGAAGGTAGAATATGTGTTTTAATATTCATGAATGACAATCAAAGGAGCAGAGGTTAATATGGATGCAATTCAAGCTATTAAATCGAGAGTAAGCATAAGAAAATATAGAAATACACCGATTCCCAACGAGATACTAGAAGACATAGTAGACTGTGGCAGGCTGGCTCCAAGTGGATATAACCATCAATCATACATATTTGTAGTTGTAACAGATCAGGGAATGCGAAACCGAATTTCGCAGGCTGCAAAGTATGGTAAGTTCATCAAGATGGTGGTGACAGTTCCGACCTTTGGTTTGAAATGTCCATCAAGCCAGTAACTACGATAAAAACAGAAGATCCAAAACCTGTCATAGTAATTCCTGATCCTAATGCTGCAAAAGGGACAGTAAACAAAGTAACTGTGACTTTTAATGGCGATACTAAGACTTCCAAGGGATTTACTTGGTACACTACACTTGCCTCAGCCAATAGCGATATGCAGCTTGTTCAGAAAACAGATAAAGTTGCAGATTTCAGCAAGGCTACAAAATTTTCAGGCAAATACTCTATTTCAACCAATTCAAATAGTGAACTTCTACATAAGGCAGAGGCAACAGGGTTAAAACCTGGTACTTCCTATTCTTTCCGCGTAGGGGATGAAAAGCTTAATCTATGGAGCGAGACCGGAACAATTAAGACGGCTTCAACCACAGGAGCTTTTACATTCATTAACCTTGCAGATCCTCAGGCTAAATCGGAAGAGGAAGCCATACTTGCTTCGCAGACCTTTGCTAAGGCTGTTGAAACAGTTAAAAATTCAGCATTCGTCTCAATCAATGGAGACCTTGTTGACGTGGGCTCGACCGAAATTCAATGGGATTGGTTATTTGGACACTCACAAAATACGCTTCTCAATAACACTTTCGTAGCAGCAGCAGGAAATCATGAAGAAGATCAAACTGCGCAATGCTAACTTCCTTTCCATCGGCCAAAAGCTAATTGTACCAGTAAAATAACTTAAGTAGAAAAGTGGGACGAGAGCAGAAGTGCTCCGTCTCATTTTTTTGATTTTATTACCAAGTTATTGTATGTTGTGATTTGAAAGGGAGGATATGAAACATATAATTAGTATTATACTTGCCATTTTGATAGGTGGATTTACTGGTTTCTTTGGAGTGTTTGTATCTGTTTTTTCAGATGGTACGCTTTCTGAACGGTTGATTACGATTTCAATCATATTATTGATATACGGCGTATTAAGTGGTTTATATGGTCTATTACAGCAAAAGTATTCTTGGCAATGGGGACTATTACTCGGTTCTCCAGGGGTATTATTCCTTGGAATGTATATGCTCCATGAATTTAACCTCTACTACTTCATCTATATGATTTTAATCATTAGCATTTCGTGTTTTGGCGCATGGAGTGGCAACTATATAAGAAAGCGTAAAAATAAATAGTCGCAAGTCATTTTTTTGTTTGTTCACTTTTGATTTACAAGCGAAAAATGACGTTGAAAAACAAAACCTAAAAAGTGTTTGGCTGAAAAGTCTGGAATGTTTAAAACAAAGGAGAAAATCGGATTAAAGAGATATCTGGAAACACTCATAATATATCTGAAAGGAAATCTGAAGATTGCTTCGTTCTAAACGGACTATCTGAAATTTGGTGGAATCATTGAAAAATTTCTCACAAATGCATATAATGTATTTGTGTTATTTTTTGACCTTTTTGTAGTTTGTATATGGTAATAATTAGTGACGAAAATGGAGCGTTATGTCAATGAGTAAGAAATGGAATATCTCAAGTTCATTTTACAAGAGTTCTAATGCCATTTACAGAGCTTTTAACAATCTAAGTATTATGGTGAAAATTTTCTGTGGAATTATTTTTATACTTTCTATTGTGATTATGATTTTTAGCGCTGTATGGTATGAGTACTCAAAATCAGTTTATGAAAATGAGGCCATAGACAATGCCGTTACACTGGTAGATAATTTTAATATGAATCTTGAAGATAATATTGATCAAGTTGATAGAATCATTAATTCATTTTATAGAAATAAAGATACCGAATCGCTTATAAGCAAGGATACTTATTCTGACATCCAGGATCAATATAGATTTAATAATGCCATGGATGAATTCTTTCAACAGGTAATGTATTTGAGGGAAGATTTAGCTAGTATATTTTTGTATGTTTCTAAAGATAAAAATTATTCGTATTTTATCACTGGTAAAAACAAACTTGACTATTTTCCAGAAAATGAACAATGGTATAAGGATACAATCAAAGCAAACGGAAAAACAGTAATTTCAATACCCCATCAGCCATATCAACTAAATAGTGGTGAAGCAGTTATTTCGTATTCAAGGGCTCTCCAGCGTGAGGGAAACACTCCTGCTGTTGTAGTGGCTGACTTTTCTACTAAATCCTTCGAAAAAATACTGGAGAAAACAAAACTGAACAAAAAAGCTTTTATTTTTTTTAGTAGGGATGATGGAAGAATACTTTATGAAAACAAACCATTATTTGAAGGTGACTATTTAGATATTGGAATTATTAAAAAATTTGCAGGAAGCAGTTCAGGTAAGGAAATTACTACAATATCAAAGGTGAAATATTTGGTGACATATAACACTTCAGTTGTTACAGGATGGAAAATACTTTTAATAACACCCTATTCTGAACTGGTTAAGGATACCAGAAAGCTAATTATGGTATGTCTATTGCTTTCATTTATCTCATTGGTAGTAACAGGGTTTATATCTTATGGATTTGCAAGGATGATATACCATCCGATTAAAAACCTTCAAACTGGGATGACAGAAGTGAAAAATGGAAATTTTAATTTCCAATTAGAAACGGATTCATATGACGAATTAGGTCAGCTTGTTATTGGCTTTAACTCTATGATATCTACGATAAGAATCTTAATTTTTGAAAAATACAAGGAGAAAATCGCGAGAAAAGATGCGGAATATAAATATCTTCAAGCTCAGATAAATCCGCATTTCATGTATAATACACTGCAGACAATAAAGGGTATGGCAGTAGTATACAAAGTGCCAGATATCAGTAATGTGGCAAAAGCTCTTGCAAAAATGCTAAGGTATAGCTTGGATGGGAATAGGAAAACAGTTGCGATAAGAAATGAAGTCGAGAATATGATTTGTTTCATGGAGATCCAAAAGAAAAGATTCAAGGATTTGGTAAATTATGAAATTGAAATCGATGAAGGCGTTTTTAGTTGTTCTATCATTAAACTTATTTTACAACCGATTGCTGAGAATTCAATTACCCATGGCATTGAAAAGAAAGGGAGTAAAGGTATAATAAAAGTTACAGGTTACTTTAAAGGAGAAAATATTTGTATTGAAATACTTGATAATGGTGAAGGTATGACTGCAGAAGAATTGGAGTTGCTTTTAAATAATATAAATAGTTCCGATGAAAATGAAGTAGATACAAGCAGCAATAATAACAACATTGGGTTGAAGAATATAAACCAGAGGTTAAAGCTTGTATATGGACAAGAATATGGTTTGAGAATTGAAAGTATTAAAGGCGAATGGACGAGTGTAAAAATTGAGATTCCTATTGATAAAATAGATGAGGTGCAATAGTATGTTAAAGGTTTTATTAGTAGACGATGAAGAGTGGGTAAGACTTGACTTGCGTGAATGTATAAAATGGTGTTCTTTTGATTTGGAAATTGCTGGAGAAGCTCAAAATGGTGTTGAAGCAAAAATAGCCATAGAAAAGTTACTTCCCGATATCGTAATTACCGATATCCGTATGCCACTAATAGATGGAATAAAACTGATTGAATATATTCATGAAGCATATCCTCAGATTATTACTATTATAATAAGTGGATATTCCGAGTTTGAATATGCACGAAGTGCAATAACTTTTAATGTATTTGACTATATATTGAAACCCATTGAAGAGGAAAAACTAAAAGAAGTTTTAAAGAAAGCAATAGAAAAAATTCAAACGAATCAAAATAATAAAGAAAGCTTTCTTAGCTTTAAAATGCAGTTGAATGAAAGCAAACCATACATGAAAAATAAATTATTAAATGAATTAATTAGCAATGATAATATGGAAACTGATAATATTCAAGAAATTCTAAAAAAAGCCGATTTTGATTTTAGCTATTTGAGTTATGTTGTAATTGCGGTTAAAGTATTAAATTTTTCTGAAATCATTACTGAAAAATATTCTAATGATTGCAGTTTAGGTGAGTATTCGTTACTAAATATTATTGAAGAGATTGTATGTGATAAAAATGATGCTGTTGTTTTTAAAAATTATTATAGACAGAATGAATTAGTAATTATCAAAGGGGTCAACGATAAAGGGGATGGTAGCACTTTTACAGAGTTATTCTCCCTTGCTAGCAGAATAAAAGACACAATTCAAGAATTTATTGGATTTGAATTATTTATTGGAATTAGTAAAGTCTTCAATGACATCAGAAATATTTGCAATTCATATATTCAAGCAATTGAAGTAATTGAAAAGGCAGGCATGATGTCTTATAACAGTATTGCTTGCAGTAATGAACTAGAGGCACAGAAGGATTATTATGCTTATCCTGATAATAAAGGAAAAGAATTGATGTATTATATTGAGAATGGTTACAGAGAAAAGGTTTTTGACTTAATAAATGCCATGTTTGATGAGGTCGGGGAAAATAGAAATTATATCACTGTGAGCATAAAAAGCACCATACTGAAATTGACAATAAGTATAGAAAATATTCTAAACAAATTCAATTTAGCTTTAAAAGATATTCTTGGTGTTGACTTTATTCCTTCGAAGGTTATCTATGATACTTTTAAAATCGATGATTTAAAAGAATGCTTTGTTATGATTGTTACGAATGTGATGAATTATATAGATGAAAAAAAGATAAAGGGAACAGGAAATATTGTCAATGATATATTGGATTTCCTAAATAAATTTTACTATGAAGATATTAATGTAATTTCAGTGTCAGGTAAATTTTTCATTAACCCTTCTTATTTATCTAGAGTATTTAAAATTAAAACAGGATTAAATTTTAATGACTACATCACAAAATTGAGGATGAATAAAGCAAGTGAATTGTTGACTAACAAAGAATTAAAAGTAGAAGATGTTTCTATAATGGTTGGATATGAAAATGTTAACTATTTTTTTAAAAAGTTCAAAGATCATTATGGCTGTACACCCTCAAAGTTTAGAGAAAGGTAGATAACAGGTAAGGAATTTGCAGTCCAATATGTAAGGAATTTGGATTATCAAGAGGAATTCTCTGCTTTATAATAAAAGCATCAGATATAAAAAAAGTATCTGAATAATTAAAGGGGGACGTAAAATGAAAAAAAATATTTCTCTATTCCTTGCTGTCGCGCTGATAGCAACATCAATGGTTGGTTGTGGGAGTAAAGCAACACCAGAAGCATCAACAACTGCAGCCTCTTCTACCACCACAGTAGCAGCTGCTTCTACTGCAGTGGTACCTGCAAAAGAAGCTAATTTAAGGTATCTGACTTGGGAATATTCGGAATCGCAAGGTGCGACAGATGCATGGATTAAGAATTCTCAGGACAAGTTTAATATTACTATTGACATGCAGAATGCACCAGGAGACACGTATAATAATGTATTGAAGACGCAGATTGCATCCAATGACATTCCTGACCTTGTACGTGTGCATACGATTACCAACGATATGTTGTTGGAAGGTAGTACTAAAATTGATACGGAAATGTTTGCAGATATATCAGATTTGAAGGCAGTTGCTGATTATGATCCTGCAAGTATTAATAATAATAAGCGCGGTGACAAATTGTATTATGTCTCTATGGTAAGGAATGCTCTTGGTGGAATTTATAATAAAAAGGTTTTTAAAGATTTAAATCTTCAATTACCAACAAACTATGATGAGTTTATTGCAGTATGTGAAAAGATAAAAGCAGCGAATATAGCTCCAATAGCAGGAAGTTTTAAAGAAGCATGGACTATACAGATAATTCCTTTTATTGCTTTTGGACAATATATAGAATCAAAGGATCCTGATATCAAGAATAAATTGAAAACAGGGACTACAACCTACGCTGATCATGCAGCAGATGTGAAAAAAGCCTTGGACTTAACGCAGATATTTATTGACAAAGGATATGTGTCCAAGAATTATCTAGGAACTGATACAACTGTTGCATGCTCAATGGTTGGAACAGGAAAGGCTGCAATGTTAATTAACGGTACGTGGATGTTCAAACAGGTACAGGATTCTAATCCAAGTGCAGAAATAGGCTTTATGGCCATTCCGTTTAATGCTGCAGGCGAAAAAACGACATTAGGGACATCCTCAGATAACGGTATATGCATCAGCTCTGCAACCAAGGAAATGGAAGCTGCTAGGACAGCACTAGAGTACTATTTAGGTACAGATATTCAAACAATATTAATGAATGACCTAAATGGTATTCCGACAAATTCAAAGGTTACTGTGGATAGTCCTTCATTTAAGGAAATATCTAAGGTGTTGACATTACCATCAGTACAGGTTTTGGGCGAGTTTTGGGATGGAAATTATTTCCCTGGTTCAGTTGTTCTTGATATGGGTAAGGATTTTCAAAACCTTTTAGCTAAAGGTACTACCAGCGATGAAATAGTCAAAAAGTATACAGATTTATGTGCGAAGGCTCTTGAAGCCAAAAAGTAAAGTGATAGATTATTACAGAAAAACGACAATATAGCCGACCAGATAAAGGAAGGCGGCTATATTGTTTGAATTTCAAGAGGAGAAGACAAGATGAAATCAATAAACAAAAAAATAACTGAAATTAAATGGTTTTCCTTTTTAATACCGTCTCTTGCATTTTACTTAATATTTTTCGTATTACCTGCCATAAGTTCTGTCTTCTTTGCATTTACTGATTGGGATGGCATAAATTATAAGTTTATAGGTTTAGCGAATTTTGTTGAAATGTTTCATGATGAATCAATACTTACATCATTTGGAAATACTATTATATATGCAATATCAATTACATTTTTTCAAAATTTTTTCGGTATTGTTTTGGCTGTATTTTGTATGAAAAAACTTCGTGGGTTAACTTTTATAAGAACTGTGTTTTTCATGCCTGCAATTTTCAGTGCACTTTTAATAGGTTATACGTGGGGATTTATTTTAGAACCAAATATTGGAGCACTTAATACTATATTATCCGTTCTTCACCTTGAATTTCTACAGACTTCATGGTTGAGTGATCCTTTCTGGGCTAGATTTATGATAATTTTTGTAACAGTATGGCAATTTATGGGGTATTCAATGGTGATTTTTGTAGCTGGACTAAAAGCGATACCTAACGAGTTATATGAGTCTGCAAATATTGATGGGGCGCATGGATGGAAAGAATTCATTTATATTACATTTCCACTTATTGCACCCTCATTTACGATAAATATCATCCTTTCTACCATCGGAACTTTGAAGTTGTTTGAACAAGTTTATGCAATGACGGGTGGAGGACCTGGTTATATGACCGAATCAGTTGCAATCACCATAAACAGATTAGGATTTGGAGGTACAGGGACTAGATGGGGTTATGGTGCATCAATGTCTGTAGTCATGTTTTTAGCCATTATGTTTCTGACAGTTTTTGTTGTTAATAAACTTAGAAAAAGAGAGGTGGATTTCTAGTGAATGAAAAGAAACACCAAATAACAATAAATGTAATTTCAGTTGCATTATGGGCTTTGGCTATAATTTATATTTATCCTATTATTCTTATATTGTTTTCTGCTTTTAAAACTCAAGCCGATATGGCAATAAATCCATTTGGATTACCAAAAGTAATTTCATATGATAATTTTATAAATGCTTTTCAAGTCATGCATTATTTTCGTAGCCTCTCAAATACTATTATTATAGTATTATTTGCGGTGTCCATCAGTACAGTTTTTACAGCTATGGCGGCATATGCGATTGCCAGGAAAAATAACAAATTTTATAACAAAATCTACCTTTTGTACCTGGGAGGACTCATCATACCTTTTCAAATGGCAATGATACCGTTATACAAGATATTGAATGCTTTTAATCTTATTAGTACTTATCAAGGGGTTATATTTGTCTATCTTGGCATTTTGTCTCCATTTGCGGTATTTTTATTTTCGGGGTTTGTTAAATCAGTTCCAAAAGAGTTGGAAGAAGCAGCATTAATCGACGGGTGCGGAATATATAAAACATTTTTTCTAATTGTATTTCCTTTATTGAAGCCAGCAATATCAACGATTGCAGTACTGAACATATTTGGTGTTTGGAATGATTTCCTTATGCCAATGCTATACTTACAGAGAAGAAATCTTATGACATTAACAGTCCAAATGAGTTCATTTCAAGGTCAATATGTAACTAGATGGCCACTTGTTTTTGCAGGTATCTTTTTGATCATTGGTCCGATGATAATAATCTATATGTTTGCCCAGAGATTTATTGTAAGCGGTATAACTGCAGGAGCTGTTAAAGGCTAGGTGCGACACGAGGTCGGGAACAGCCGTCAAGGCTGGAAATCTAATGAGGTGAAAGTCCTCTGTCAACAATTAACCGGTTCGGTTGACTAGCATATCCGGGACACAGGGAGGTAACAAACTGTGGGGTGTTCGGATGTAAACGCCACTGAGGCTTTGAATTACTTAGATAATTC
>DATCID010000261.1:0-6164 GCA_036507975.1 Ruminiclostridium sp. | reverse complement strand
AATATCAACTAATGATCAATTTTTTAGAGACGGGAGTGGTGCTTTTAGGAGTTTAGACAATGCTTTGAAGCATTATGATAAATTATCAAATAAATTTGTACGTCATGTTACCGTTGAGCCCCAGCGCTCTTCAGATACTGAGTTGATACCAGAGTGCCAGCCAGTTTGAGATGGTTCCTTATGGAGTCAACGTATAATGGTACGTACAGGTAGTTTTTAATGGGGATATGCATTCTCCTGTAACAATCGATCCAGATGGTTTATATGCTGTATTAGACAGTATATAAGTATATTTGGAGAATTGGGTTAATAATATACAAATACTTTGACAAGCTAATTTAATTTATTTTTTTACAAGAGTTATAGTATAAGTATAAGTAACTCCACTTTCTACCCTAGTCATTTTCCCTACGAACGAAGAAGAAGATAATGTTACAATTGTAATGACAGATATAGAACTAGCTGACTCAGTCATTGTAAGTGTTTTTCCATCGGCACTTAAAGCCCAAGTTCCATCATTTGTTGTTTGAGGATCAGATGCATTGCATTTAATAAGACCTTCATCGGTTTGAACTGTGCCATCGGCATTAAAAATTGTGAGGTCATCTTTTGAACAAGCGTCATTTGTACTAAACATATCAGTTATCCCATAATATGCAGGGCTAATAGTCATTGCTGTTACCATCCATTTACCAATGAGGTTTTCTTTAGCAGATGTTGTTTCATCTTTTTTACAACCAAAAATATATACCCCAAAGAGAACAACCAATAAATACAAACTTAGTTTTTTCATAATCATTTTTTAAATTAATGTTGAATACTAAACTGTAAATAGTAATATGTTTACAAACATATATATATATTTTTACTTAATAGCAACAATTCTGTATATAAATCTTAAATTCAAATGGTTAATAATAATTGATTAGATAAATAAAACTTTTTACCAAATACCATATACTCTAGCCAATAGATCATTTGCTTAACAAATGTCATCCCAATTACCCTCAATCACAAACAATCGCTGGCGAGCCGCCCGCGAGTAGCAGACAATTTTCGGCATATGAAGTGGGGTTATTGAATGACAAAAGCAAGGCTTATGCAATAACCCGGAGGGCTTGGCCTTGCTGTGTCAGTCAATATTGCTTATTGCAAACCCACGTATGCCGTATCAAATTGTCTGCCGCAGGCTAGCATTGACCCGTGGTGAGGGTTGCGATTTGTGTTGCATACCTTAAGCCAATAGTTCTTGCAATGCAACATAAAGGGAGCAACCCGAACTCCTATTACAGGCTAGTTGTCTTTTAAGCAACGAACAGATAAACCATGAGTCTCAGCCTCAAAAGTAGTTTGTAACCAACTATCGAGGTAAGCTAGCATTCTCATCCAAGGTTGATGAACGTCGCTTTCCATTGCTCTTGTTGAAGTCCACCACATTCCAACGATTCCATTTCCTTCAAAAGATGCTCCCCAAATACGCCACCCACCTGGACGAGCATTAAACCCGCTTCTATTGTTAGAAGATTGATCGTTTCCAACAGTACTCTCATAATTAGATAAATTCCATCCTGTTGATGCTGCAATAGATTTACCTATAGTCCCAGGCCATTCACTTTTGTAATTGAAACCATTTGCGATTAAATAATTTTCCAATATTTTCCAATCGTTATTAGTTGGGACATGCCATCCAATTGGACACAGTTTGCCAGTGGCTACTGCCTTCCAAGTATACAGAGCCCCATAGATATTCTTATATGTAGTCTCATCATTGTTATACCAGCAATAAGCACCAGCAGCGGTATCTTGATATATCCAGGCAAGATCCTCAATTATATTATGTATTGATGTCCCATCATTGAGGGTAGTTGTTCTGAGGTTTTCTCCAAACCAAGCCTGAGTCCCTAAAGTTATTACATTGTAATTATTACCATCAAAATCATTAGGTTTTGGATTAACAGTAATATAATTAACTTTAGTTTCAACGTCATCAAATATATTGGAGGCAGTTAAGGTAACAGTAAAGGTACCCGCTGTTAAATAGGTATGTGATGGATTCTGAATGGTAGAATTTCCCCCATCACCAAAGTCCCAAGACCACTTGGTCGGGGGATTAGATATTGATGATGTATCTGTGAATTGAACATTTTCACCTGCAAATATGGTAGTTTTTGAAGCCTTAAAGTATGCCATAGGAGCGTAAAGACTATCAATCATAGTTATGTCACCAACTGAAAGTTCTTTTCTATTTGCACTTCCATATTGCATATATGGAGCTTTTACAATAATTATTGGGATATCTTTAATTAGAGAGTTGGTGGAATATGCATGATAAAGCATGATAGAGTTAAAATCAAATGTGCCAGTATGAAATGAATTTGGATCAATCGTATATTGCTCACTATTCTTAGAAATATTTATCCAATTTATATAAATATAATTTCCTCTATCTTTTCGTGAATGTTCATGAACCAATCCTATAGTGTGACCGATTTCATGGATTATTTCACCTGTTCCAATAGTACTAGCCTCAAGCCAGATTTTTTGACCTTTATTACCTATCATGCCGAGTTCTGAACAGGTTCCCAATCCAGCGTCTTCTCCAATAGGGATTTCAGAATTTACAAATTTCACAAAGTTGTTCTGATTAGTATGCGGAATAAATTGTAATTTAGTATGATTAGTATAATCCGAAATGGCTGACTGTATTTGATCTTTTGTGATTTGCGGTAAATCAGGACTAACTTCGTAGTAAACTTTGCCATCGGGCCACCTATTTGAGAACTGAGCCAACCTGCCTGTCCCTTTTGATCCCATAAACTGATTTTCTGTCAAAATGATGTCACCTTGAAAAACATACTTATTATTAATTAATCTGCAAAAAATTGTATCACCATTTACAACAGAGAAAACAAGGTTACCTTCAACACCAGGATAAGCTTCTTCGTTTTTAGCATTTAATATGCATCGAACAGAAAGGCCATATTTTTTATCAGTGTTGATACGAGCTACCCCTTCCCAATCGTTCATGAGGTATCGGAGCCAACTCTTATTGTTATCAAATTCAGAAGAACTCCACCAGTGACTATACGAGCCAAAAAACTTGAATGTCCCATCAACATAGCGTGCATCTCCGGGGAGAGCTGTGAACCCAGTTTCGTCTGTTGCTCCTGTATTTGGACTAAGCCAATGTGAAGTTCCAATTTCTTTGAGTTTGCCCCCGGCGATATTTTCACCACCTAAGAATGAGGTTAATGTTGTCAACTCATCATCAGAAGGTACATGCCATCCAGATGGACAAACTTCGCCAGAATTTAATGTAAACCAATTGTAGAGTGCACCATAATGTGGTTTATATGTGCCTGGATCATTATTATACCAACAATATCCTGCAGTTCTCAAATTACTCCACTCAGCATTGCTCACAACCAAAGGGATGTTTGTTCCATCTTGGTATTTGGTTGTTTTAAGGTTTTCTGCCATCCATACCTGGTTCCCTATACTTACAACCGGATAATTGTTATTATCTTCATCTGTGCATGCAATGAAATTGAATTGCATTGTTTTGTTTGATGCAGGCATATCTGTAATAATTGTGCTATAATCTTCTGATGTAGCTGTAAATTTTAACCTGTCTCCAGGCGTGTATTCCATATCAACATTTTCCATAGTCCCTTTACTGGCCATTATTTCTGCCTTCTCTTCAACTTCCTGAACAATATTATTTAGTTTTTCAATCTTGATACTGCGACCAGAATTTACATTACTTATAAGTTTCCCTGAGAATTGATAACGATCACCCTTAACATTAATTAAATAGAAACCTTTTCTTATTCCTGATAATAAAAAAACTTGTCTTGAATTTTCTAGATAACTTTGAATTTGAGCTATTTGTTTACCCGTCATATCATTAACTGAAAGAATTGCATAACCTTTAACAGGAGGAAGAACCTCCAATGTTGTATTATCAGTCATTGGATTAGGGTAAATCTTCAATTCTGAAGATTGATTGTCTTTAATAGAGTTAACTCCAGTAGCTATAGTTAATCGCAAGATATCTCCTCCGTTCAAAATGAGAGATGTGCCTTTTGTTAAGTTCTCAACTTTTACCGTTGATACGGTAGTTGACTTCCCAAATCCTGTAAAATTGATGAGATAATTTTGTCCACTTGCTTGCAGAACTGTAAAAAAGTAAATCAAACAGAATAGCTCAGTAAAGTTCTTCATCGGTTGAGGTTTTCTGAAAATTACAAATAAAAAGTTAATTGTTTATTATACAGCATAGTTGATTTTGACCAATCTATAATTTTATTGTATGAGATACAATCTTCATTCTATTAAACAAATAAAAAATCCATCCACCCAAGTCCCCTAAATTGGGAACCTGGGAATAGTAAAATCAAATTTCTTCAAATTCATTTAATACTGCATAATATTCACCACCGCATTTTGGTATTAAATTACGTTCAGGGAATGCGCAGCTTATTGTAATACTGGCAAAACTTGGTATCGCTTTATACTGTTTCGATAATTTTGTAATAAAATCATGTGTCTCATTTGGAACATATACTGGAATGTTTGGAGCCAGATCCGTTTTAACCCAAACATATAATAAAACTTTCTGAAGGTTCCATATCATTACATGCGGGGCACCATTCTCAGGATTCATATTTATTGCGAAAAGTTCACCACCCTGATCGGAGAAGTAAGATGTAAATAATGCCAATCCAAATTCACGCAATTCTAAACCAGTCATATCCTTACCTGTCCTTTCTGGTCTACACCGATGGGTAATTGGGATGGGTGTATCATCGGTTGACAATTTGTTTAATGAAAACATAATGATATTAAATTATTAAATTAATTATTCATAATCACTCATCCAAGTCCCCCTTTCGAGGGACCGGGTAAGTGAAATTAGCACGGTTCGTTTTCAGGGGTTCTTGAGATTTTAAAGTTGAGTTGAACCATCTCAAAACAACTGCAAAGAAAATGCAGCTTGACTATACTAAATATCCAGGGTTCGGTTATCGTTACAGAATCCGCCAGGTAGTGCCGGGAACCCACTAATATGGCAATTATCTTAATTCATTAAGTTACACTTAAATAACTGTGAATAATATAACTTATTTCTGCAATTATGTAACACAAACCGGAATTAGAGGATTTACCTTTGCCCGGGGTCTCTGTCAATGATAAAACAGTTGTTGAAGAATAAACCTGTTTCTGATCTTTAGAAACAGATAATATTGAAAATATGGCGACACTTTCTATCACCTGCCAGACAGGATAATATTGAAGACATTGACTTACACATTCAAAGTGTCGCCTTCTTTTTTGTCAGATCCCAAATTACTTGATTTTGTATGAACGTTTCAATAGACTCTTTTGAGCTTTTTTATGAGCTTTCTGTTTTAGTTTTGATGGTTTATATGGTTTATTCCGTGCATATTCTTCAGGTTTTAGTAACATAATTCCTGCTCTGTCTTTATAAGATGCTTCTCTGGTCGGGGAACAACTAACTATAAACAGTATTAGAAATACAGATAATAAATATTTAATTATTCTTCCCATACTCCTGTCCTAAAATAGCTTACTCCTTAAAATCCAGGTTTATCTGGTTCTGCTATCAAAATTAAACCTTAGTTATTTTGTAAGCAATTTTATTTTGATCCTCCCAAAGTTCCGGTCAATAGAGTCACATATTTAATATAGAGAGATATAAATAGTTACAGATAATACAATCAAATAAGATGCTCTAAAACACTGGTTATTAGCGATTTAGACCACTGCGGGTTTTATGCTGGAACTAACAATACCCATTAATAACAATGGGTATTGCTGATGCAAGAATTGTCTGAATTACAAAAGAACTTAAAGGGCTACAGGCATTGACATAATAATAGGTTCCAGTACCGTGTGTTTGGCTTTCGCAATGTCATCCATTACTTTTGTATCTTTCATTATTGCTGCAAGTTTCTCCATATATCTGCCCTAGTTGTGTCATTATGTATTGCATTCTGCAGTGCAACATAAAAAGAGCAATCCAATCTTCTGTTTACCTAGCTTTCTGTTTTTCCATGCAGAAGCAGGTTAATAGCATCGTTGAACGAGCCTGCCATGATGACCTTGCCACTGTTAACAAAGAAAATCTCATCGGCATTTTC
>DATCID010000260.1:0-3430 GCA_036507975.1 Ruminiclostridium sp. | reverse complement strand
TGGTTACATAACGCCTGAAGAATATTACAATAATTTAAGCAAAAAAGCAAAAGCTGCATGAGAAATGAAATATTAAGCTAGTGTACGAAAAAACGAGATATTACGAGTTTACACTGTCTAGTTTAAAGGGGAAAGGTCATAGTTAAGGAAAGTAGGCTTCGCCTACTGAATCTATAAATGCAAGTGAACTATTAAATTAGCCGACGCAAGTCGGCTTACAATAACTATTCACTATTCACCGTTCACTATTCACTTCGCATTTAGCACTATTCACTTCGCATTTAGCACTACGCACTTCGCACTTCCCTATTTATTTCCCCTAATATTAAGAAACATTTCTCCACATCGAACGACGTCTCCAGCTCCCATCGTCAATATCAAATCACCTGACTGAGCATTCTTGTCAAGGTACTGGGCGATTTCTAGGAAGTCGCTCATGTAGATGGCGTTTCCACCCTGTTGACATATTTTTTCTGCCAGCATACTAGAATGTATATCCCCAGGGTCTTTCTCCCTGGCGGCATAAATATCGGTAAGTATAATAGTATCTGCCAACCCAAAGGATTGTGAAAATTTCTCTAAAAAGGCTTTCGTTCTGGAATAAGTATGAGGCTGAAACACACACCATATCTTATTGTGGACAGTGTTGGCAGCAGCATTAAGAGTTGCTCGAACCTCTGTAGGATGATGTGCATAATCATCTATAATCTTTATGCCATCAACTAGCCCCTTTAATTCATAACGCTTGTGACTTCCCCCAAAGCTTAGAAGTCCTGCAATAATATTTTCAATACTGCATCCGCACGTGTAGCAGGCTGCAATGGCAGCAAGAGAGTTGCTTACGTTGTGAGGGCCTGGAACTGAGAGCTGGGCAGTACCTAACATGTCACCTTCTTTAAATATATCAAAAGTTGCAAATCCCATATCGTTGTACTGAATATTTTTAGCAATCCACATAGCATCAGGATTTTTTAAACCATAAGTAATTACGGTGCATTTTCTATCACCTACAACAGAAAGAGTATCTGCATCATCGGCGCAAGCAATTATATAGCCGTTTGAAGGAACCAAGGACACAAATTGTCCAAAGGTTGTTTTGATATGTTCTAAATCCTTGAAATAATCAACGTGATCTAATTCTATATTTAAAACTACAGCCATAAATGGATGGAATTTTAAGAAGCTACCATAATATTCACATGCCTCAGTGATGAAGTATTCTGATTCACCGATTCGAGTATTTCCACCTATACAATCCAACTCTCCACCTATGTGAGCAGTGGGATCGGTATTGGCCTCAAGCATTATGGTAGTTATCATAGAAGTAGTTGTGGTTTTGCCGTGTGTGCCTGCGATGGCAATTCCAAATGAATGCTTTTTCATAAGAAGCCCTAGCAGTTCTGCACGGTCAATAATAGGTATATTTAATTCTCGAGAACGAAGCATTTCAGCATTTTCTTCCTTTACGGCAACTGTGTATACTACAAGATCGGGATTAGAAATATTATCTGATCTGTGGCCTATAAATACTTCGGCACCTATGCTTTCGAGCTTCTGAGTTGCTTTAGATGATTTAATATCTGAACCTGATACTTTATAACCCTGACTTAAAAGGATTTCAGCAAGACCGCTCATACTTGAGCCACCAATTCCTATAAAATGCACATACTTGATCTTCTGCGAATCCAAAATATTTGAATTATTACTCAAAGAAAACACTCCTCTGTTTTAATACTATCTCAAATTAATATGATTATCATAAAAATGATACATTATTTTCTTACAAATGTAAAAGGTATTGGAAAAACTTTGGATGAAAAAAGCACATAATTTTTTAATTAATTTGAATACTGACATATTATATGATGCTTTGGAAACAAATATTATCAATAAAACTCTAATTAATTTTTTCCGAATAATAATTTGAATTGGAATGTTATTATTCGGAATATTATTGTATAATAATTATAAAGTTTACTTAGCTCAGATGGGGTTTTAACTCCACTGAGATAAAGGGAAACCACAGATATGGGGAGATAACATGGATAAAATCCAACGAAATGAAAGACTTGCTGTAATAGTAAAAATCCTGTGCGATAATCCGAATAAAATTTTTACTTTGGGACACTTTTCCGAAATGTTCGGTTCAGCAAAATCTACAATTAGTGAAGACTTGGACTTTCTACATAAAACCTTTCAAAAAAACTCTTTGGGAAATATCACTACCATTTCGGGAGCGTCCGGTGGGGTCAAATATGTTCCATTTGTGAGTGATAATGATATTCGAGTAACACTTGAGAAACTGACCAAGGAATTGTCAAATCCAGATAGAGTGCAGCCAGGTGGTTATCTCTATATGCTAGATATTATATATAACCCTGAATGGGTAAACAAGATTGCAATGATGTTTGCCAGTAAATTCTTCAATTTACAATTGGATTGCGTTATTACAGTTGAGACTAAGGGAATTCCCTTGGCCTTTGCGACAGCTCAATACTTAGATGTACCGTTAGTTATTGTACGACATTATAATGAGGCTGCAGATGGAGCATCTGTGAACATAAACTATGTTTCGGGATCGGCAAGAAAAATACAAACTATGGTACTTCCTATGAAGTCTTTAAAAAGAAACTCTAAAATATTGTTTATTGATGACTTTATGAAGGGTGGAGGTACCTCAAAAGGAATTATTGAACTAGCAAATCAGTTTGAAAGTGAAGTAGTTGGCATAGGAGTTCTAGTAGAAACTAATCAACCCAATAAGAAATTAGTAGAGAAATATTATTCCTTGGTGACGTTAAATACTAGTTTAGAATTACAGAAGAATATTGCAATAGACATCAAACCGAATATTTAGAAGTGAATGTATATTAAAATGTAAAATAAACTGATAAAATGTAAGAAAATATGCTAAAAAGAAGGTAAATTTACATAAATGGCGAATATTAAAGGTTAACACATAATATTTTTTGGAGGTTTTGACATTATGGAAATTACAGATATTAGAATTAGAAAAATTGATTCAGATGGAAAAATGAAGGCAGTCGTTTCCGTAACCTTTGACAATGAGTTCGTTGTGCATGACATTAAAATTATCGAAAGCTTGAATGGCTTGTTCATAGCAATGCCAAGTAGAAAGACACCTGACGGTGAATTTAGGGATATTGCACACCCAATAAATGCTCTAGCAAGGGAAAAACTCCAAACTGCTATACTAGCAAGCTTTGAAAATTCATAATAAGAATAATTCCAATGATGATAAATTGAAAAGATACTTTAAACGAGTATCTTTTTTTAAAAGTAAAGGAAAGTATATGTTTTGGGCAGGGCTTAAGGTGCTGATGCGACTGAGATAGATGCACTACACTAGAAATTTACATGGTAATAATTGTCTGTAACAATCAAAGGATAAATGGTACAATTTTAAAAA
>DATCID010000259.1:0-19572 GCA_036507975.1 Ruminiclostridium sp. | reverse complement strand
AGGCAAAGATGAAGGACAGAAGAATTGGAGGTCATTAAAACATGAAAGGTTCGAGAGAAAGGTGTGAAAAGCAGAAAACTTCATATGAAGGCTTACCTTGCAGTATAGCGATGGAATCGCAAAAATGCAAGGGAGTGCTGAATCATTCTTCGGCACCTGAAAGTAGAAATGGTCAGGGGTTCCAGAAAAGAGAGCAACTGCTGGAGGTGATTTTATCCAACAGCAATATTGCTAAAGCTTACAAACGAGTTGTTTCCAACAAAGGAAAACCTGGGATTGATGGAATGACAGTGGATGAAATTAAACCATATCTCCACGATAACTGGGAAAGCATCAAGAAGGATATTATTGAAGGAAAATTCAAACCCAAACCTGTCAGACGTGTAGAAATTCCAAAGTCTAATGGAGGAATCCGCTTGCTTGGTATAGCTACAGTTCTTGACAGAGTAATTCAGCAAGCAATAGCACAAGTTCTTGTAGAAATAGTTGACCCTGAATTTTCAAACAACAGCTATGGATTTAGACCTAAAAGATGTCAACAAGATGCAATAAAGGCAGCCCGAAAATATATTAATGAGGGCTACAGTTGGGTAGTAGACATTGACCTTGAAAACTATTTTAACACGGTAAATCATGACATACTTATGAGTTTGGTTGCGAAAAAAGTAAATGACAAGAGAGTTCTAAAACTTATCCGTTTATGCCTGAAATCCGGCGTTATGATAAATGGAGCAGTAAGTATTACGGAAGAAGGATGCCCTCAGGGGTCACCCTTAAGTCCGTTACTATCTAACATAATGCTTGACGTTTTAGACAAGGAATTGGAGAAGAGAGGACACAAATTTTGCCGTTTTGCCGACGATCAAAACATTTATGTCAAGAGTAAAAGAGCTGCGGAAAGGGTTATGTCGAGTGTGACAAAATTACTTGAAGAACGGCTCAAACTCAAGGTAAATAAGGGGAAAAGTGCCATAGACAGACCATGGAACAGGAAGTCTCTCGGGTTTACATTTTATGTTTCTAAAAAGGAAAATGAAGTAAAGGTAAAGATACACGAGAAATCAATCAAGAAATTCAGGGAAAAGATTAAGAAAATTCTATCAAGAAGTAATGGCTGGAGCATGTCGAAAAGATTGGAAGAACTAAATCAGGCAACGGTTGGGTGGATTAATTACTTCAAAATATCGGAAGTTAAATCAGCAATTGAACATCTTGATGGATGGATAAGACGAAGACTACGAATGTGTATATGGAAACAATGGAAAAAGATTGGTAAGAGGGCAAAAAGTCTTATCAAACTAGGAGTGAGTGAAGAAACTGCATGGAAGTTATCAAATTCAAGGAAAGGATGTTGGAGCATCTCAGGATGTACAATCCTACAACGAGCTATCAGCAACAAAATACTTGAAAAAAGAGGCTTCAAAAGTTTAATGAAAATCTATCTGGGTAAAACCTAAACCAATTCAACCGCCGTATACCGAACGGTCTGTACTGGTGGTGTAGGAGGGTCGGCGGTTAGTCACCTCCCCCTATCCTGATTGAGTAGCACATGAAATGTTTCATCTGCCAACTTTAGCGGCTAAAATATTTCTTTGTTACGCCGCTAGAAAAAAAGGCTTTTAGAGGGTGATTTATATTTTGTACAGCTTACATTTTTCAAAATAAGTGGGTGATATCTCTTAAGAAGATAAGGAAGTGGATAGGGTCTTATGGTAGCCTTTTCTAATTTCTTGTTATAAAAATATACTCTGGAAACTATTATTCTGACGCTTTTTATCACTTAAATAAGTTGAAATTTGTAATGTTAAAAAGAACTATCATATTATTGAGAATCTCTATCATAGCAACAGAATTTGAGTATGCATTCAATGTTTCAAATGGAATTTCGGTATTGCTGTGGATACATTCCCAAATACTTTTTAAATACACTTTTTCAACAGAACTCTTGGATCTATTATCCTTGATGCATTCATATTTCTCAAAGACTTGTACTTTTTCTGTATCAACACAAAAATAGTTATTGATTTCTTTAATACATTTACAGTTAAAGATACAGAGGAAGGAAAAGACACTTTAGACAACGATAATATTGAATCTGAAAACGAAGATTCAGCAACCGATGTTGAAGAATCAAAGTCTGGACCCGATACTGACAATCTTGAAGTGGAAGAATAAAACTTTTTCCGTATTTAATATATAAGGCTCTGCTATAATAGTAGGGCTTTATGTATTTATTTGAATGTCTTTAGTGATTAAAAAGGATGTGCTTTTCTAATCAGATTTTAATCATTTTCTAATGAGGCTCTCATTTTAATATACTATAATTAATTAAGCAGGCTAAATTTACAATTTTCTAAAAATGAGTTTGTCTGTTAAAATATTGATATAGATATCTGAATGGGAGGTTGCTATGGATAACCCCAAAATTTTAATTATAGAAGACGAAAAACAGATAGCTCGATTTTTGGAGTTGGAGCTTTCACACGAGGGTTATATTGTTGATATTGCCTATGATGGCAGAACAGGCTTGGAAAAAGCAATCGCAGAAAATCAATATGCTTTGATTTTACTTGACATCATGCTGCCCGGAATTAATGGAATTGAGGTTCTGAGAAGGCTCAGACAAGTCAAGGGAACACCTGTAATCATGCTTACTGCACGGGATGAAGTAACCGATAAAGTAATGGGTCTTGATACAGGGGCAGACGACTATGTGACTAAGCCTTTTATAATAGAGGAGTTACTTGCACGAATACGTGCTGCACTAAGAAAAAATGATTTAAATAAGCAAAACATAGACTTGCTGAAAATTTCCGACCTTGAGCTTAATACAGCAAGACATGAAGTAAAGAGAGCAGGTAAAATCATAGACCTTACCAAAAAGGAGTATGATCTTCTTGAATATCTTATCAGAAACAAAGGGCTTGTTTTAACAAGGAATCAGATTCTTGAAAACGTATGGGGCTTTGAATATGCAGGAGATACCAATGTAGTGGACGTATATATCCGTTATCTTCGAAGCAAGATTGATGAAGGTTATGATAAAAAGCTCATACAGACAATCAGAGGTGTTGGATATAGTATGAAAGGAGGCAATAGTGAAAATTAGACTTATTAAGCTCACAAAGCTGTCATGGAAACTTGCACTTTTATACGCTATTGTATTTGCAGCTGTATTGGTTGTGCTGAATGCTTCAGTACTTTTTGGCGTGAAGTTTTTCCTTATACAGCAAGCGGAGCAAAAAGTGGAGAGCGTAAGCAGTACAGTGGAAAAAAGGATTATCGGCTCCAGCAGTGAGAAAACGACCTTAGATGACCAAGAGATAATAGCTGAGGCTAAAAATGATAATACCATCAATATAAAAATAGTGGACACACTGGGTAAGGTAGTTAATGATTCTAAAAATTTTAATACTTCAGGAATTCCAGTAACAAATTATAGTAATAATATTGAAAAACTTGAGAATGGAGATCTGCACCTTGTAGTTAAAAATACTCCCGTAATGGATGGAGATAGGGTCAAAGCGTATATACAGGTTACTCAGAACATGGCAAAAGAATACACTTTTCTTAAACTATTATTTTTAATTATGGCTTTTGCAGATATGGTAGGAATTCTTTTCTCGCTTTTTGCAGGATACCTGATAAGCAGGAAAATGCTGAGGCCTATAGATAAAATAACAAAAGCCGCAAAGGAAATTGGGTTGTCAGGACTTTCAACAAGAATTGAAGTAACACCGGTAGACGATGAACTGTCAAGGCTTGCAAAAACTTTCAATGAGATGCTGGATAGAATTAAGGAATCCTTTGATAAACAGGGCCGTTTTGTAGCAGACGCATCACATGAACTTAGAACACCTGTATCTATCATCCAGGGCTATATAGGAATGATGGACCGCTGGGGGAAACAAGATTCACAGGTTTTACAAGAATCTATTATTGCTATTAAGAACGAAACCGCTAGTATGACACTTATGATAGAAAGGCTTCTATTCCTTGCCAGAGGGGATAATGGAAGTCAATTGCTTCAGAAAACATGGTTTTGTATTGATGAACTTATTGAAGAATTATCGAGAGAGTGTAAAATGCTTTCGTCTGTCCATTATTTTTCCTTACATGGGGCTATAGGGCAGGAGCTTTTTGCAGACAGACGGATGGTAAAGCAAATGCTCAGGGCAATGCTGGATAACAGCATAAAATTCACACCGATTAATGGGAAAATTGAGCTTTTATGTACAAAAGATGGAGAAAACACCGTATTTACTATTACAGACACAGGGATTGGGATTCCAGAAGAAGATAAAGATAAACTTTTCGATAGATTTTATAGGGTTGACAAGGCAAGAGCAAGAGAAACCGGAGGAAGTGGCCTTGGATTATCCATTGTGAAGTGGATTGTTGATGCGCATGCTGGAAAAATCAACATAGATAGTGCTGTAGGGAAAGGTACGAAGTGGATTGTTTCATTGCCTAATTTGTTAATAAAATAAAGATTTATAGTTTTTAGTAAAACAAACAAAAAATATTATAAAACTCATGCCATCTTTAATCAAACGATGAAGGCATGAGTTTTTTTGTTTTCTAATCCAATTCTAATCTTGGTCTAAGGTTATTCTAATCTTCGCATGGCAAAATGAAAGTATATTAAAAGAAATGAGGTGTTATCCATGATTGTTACAGAGAAATTAACAAAAATATACGGGACTTTCAAGGCAATAGATGATTTGAACCTTACAGTCAAAGAAGGAGCAATTTTTGGCTTTCTTGGTCACAATGGCGCAGGAAAAACAACTACCTTTTCAATGCTTACAACACTGCTGCTTCCTACCTCTGGTAAGGTAAGTATTGCAGGATTAGATATCGTGAAGGATAATTTAAAAGTGCGAGGGCTTCTTGGATATCTGCCTGAAAGCGTTATGCTTTATGGAGACCTTACGGCGGCTGAAAACTTAAGGTTTTTCGGTAAACTTTCAGAAGTTGAAAAGGTAGATGTTAGAATTGATGAAGTATTGGGGTTACTTGGGCTTATAGGTTGGAAGGATAAAAAGGTAAAGACCTTTTCAAAAGGGATGAGGCAGAGAATAGGAATTGCCCAGGCATTATTACACAAGCCCAAGATATTGTTTCTTGATGAGCCTACATCAGGGCTTGACCCGCAGGGCACAAAGGAGATGCGTGATCTTTTGCTCAAGCTGAACACTGAGTGGGGAACTACAATATTTATGAACACCCACCTTCTCTCGGAAGTAACCAAGGTATGCACTGATATTGGCATCATAAGCCATGGCAGGCTGTTGCTTGCAGACTCCATTTCAAATATAGAAAGGCGCTTTCCTGAAGCAAAGTCTTTGGAAGAGATATACTTTAATATTGAAGGGGGGCAATTCTAAGTGAAACAGGTATTCATAATAGCCACTAAAGAGTTTAAAGCTGCCTTCAAGGATAAGGTGTTTCTTGTGATTACTGCCCTGTTTCTTCTCCTTTCAATTATTTCGGTGTATATAGGCTCAAGCACTAGGAACGCCGAAATGAAAGCATATCAAGACATTGTAGAGATTTTGGAATCTCAGGGTGCAACAAACTTTCCACTATCACCCGAAATATTCCCTCTTGCCATACTGCAAAATATAATAAAGTACGTGAGTATTATAGGTGCTGTATTAGCAGTGTTTTTAGGGTTTGATGCTTTTAGTGGAGAACGGGAGAACGGAACGCTGAAGCTGCTTTTGGTAAGACCACTTTACCGTGATCAGTTGGTAACTGGAAAGTTACTGGGTGCAGGGCTTGTAATTGGGGTTCTGCTGGCGATAACTCTGATATTTAATACACTGCTCTTCTCGCTAGTTTCAGGTATACTGCCAAATTTAAATGAATTAAGCCGACTGATGGTGTTTATAATAATGGCGTTTATTTATATGATGATATTCTATATAGCTACGCTTTTTGTTTCAATTAAAACAGGAGACAGAGCCTTTGGATTTTTGACTATGATGGTTGTTTGGATTTTAGTAAGCTTTGTAATTCCACAGCTTGCAGACAGCCAGAGAAGCTTTGCCTATGCACTCAATGCGACAAATCAAACAGTAACACAGATACCTTCGGATACGGTTATTTCAAAGGGAATAGAAATTTTTTCACCGGCAGTGCAGTTCCAGAATGTTGGGAAAGATTTATTGCAAGGGGTATCTGAGACAGCAACGATGAATGTGTTTGAAATTCTTTCGAGGCAGGCACTTTCTCTTCTATATATTTTAGTACCTGGAGTTATACTTCTTTTTGCCTCCTACAGGGCAGTGCAAAAGGAGGATGTGTTATGAAAACAGCAAAAATAATCAGTGCTCTCATAATACTAACGTTGCTCTTATTAGGGCCACCGTTTACATTTATGACCATGGCAGCAGAAGTTGGAACAACAGAGCTTTCTGCAAATTATTTGGTAGTTCCCGGCGGCGAAACTATTGCAAAAATAAAGGTTGAAAACAAGGATATTAAACTTCATCACTTTAATTTGCAGGCAACAGAGCTTCCAGAAGGTTTTAAAGCATATTTCTTGTTGGAGGGTAAGCTGACAGAAACAATTGAATTGAACCCTTCTGATAAACGTTTGATAGAGCTCCATATTGAAGCACCTTTGAAAGTATTGAAGGATAGTGGGACTTTTAAAATAAAGTTTTTAAGAGAAGATGGAATAGAGTCTTTTATGCCCATTTCATTTACAATAAACCATGACTTTGCTCTTGAAATTACCAACGGAATAAAAAAACTTGAGATTATGAATGGAAAAAGCACAAGTTTTGATATTGCAGTAACCAATACGGGAAACAAGGAACTAAAGACTTTGGGACTAAAGGTGGACTTACCTTACAAATGGTCATTGGAGAATGTTATACCCGATAAACTTACACTAAAGCCTGGTGAAAACGGAGTTCTTAAGGTTAATGTTTCTGTTCCATCCACCCAAGCTGCTGGCAATTTTGTAATCAAAATAAAGAGTTTCAATGAGGATGCAACTAGTAGTGAGATTTCAATACCTATAAAGGTTATAGCAAGTGCAAGCTATGCGTGGTGGGTTATTGGTCTTGTTCTTGTATTTGGAGTAGTTACTATTTTATATTTCCGCAAGCATGGAAGAAGATAGGAGGTTAATTGAATGAATGCAACATGGAATATAGCACGAAAAGAAATAACCGATGCATTAAGGAATAAGCTGTTTCTTACCATATTGGGCATGCTACTGACACTTACTGTTGTTTCAGTTGTGTTGGGAGCGTATCAAGTAAGGATGACGGTTGATAATTATAATAATTCCATTAATTTTTTGAAATCTCTTGGTAAAGCAGACCTTCCACCTATGCCAAACCTTAACCCTATTTCAGCTTCCAAAGGCTTTGTGAATTATATTGGAATGCTGGGCGCATTACTTGCAATGATTCTTGGAAATTCTGCAATTGTAAAGGAAAGACGCAGTGGGACATTGAAGCTTATTTTATCAAGAAGAGTATTTAGGGATACGTTACTAAATGGTAAGCTGTTGGGAAATCTGACACTGCTTGCAGGAATAACACTTTTATCAGGTGTAATAACATTTATATCCGTATTCGCAATTGGGAAGGTAGTATTGTCTGGTGGAGACGTAGTAAGGATGGGTCTGTTTTTTCTAATGTCTTTTTTATACATGACATTTTTCCTTGTGCTTGGAATTACACTTGCAGTTATGGTAGGCAATGGTAACAAGGCACTACTACTTACTGTAATCATTTGGCTGGTTTTAGCTTTTGTATTTCCACAAATTGGAGAAACCATGGATATGGATAACCAACTTCCAGGCGGATTTTTTGCCCAAATGGGCATGACAAGGGATCAGGAACACAAATTACTGGAAAAATTCAAATTCTATGAAACCTTGAGGGATGGAATCGAAGAAATGTCGCCCACCAAGCATTATGAAAGAATCAGCTTTGCGCTGCTGAATGTGAAGCCGGGTTTTGAAAAAAACACTCCAACAGAGGTTTTAGGGCTCAAGTGGATCAATTTGTTGGGCTTGACGGCACCAAGTATAATATTATGGCTTATAGCCTACATGGCTTTTCTAAGGCGTGAGGATATTTATCAAAATTAACAGGAGGGATTTTTTATGAAAAAGTTAAAAAACATTAAATCAATTATGGTAGGAATACTTATTCTGGCAATGAGCCTTATTCTGCTGGCGGGATGTGGTGGAAATGCAACGCAAAAATCAGCTCAAACAGTAGACACAGCAAATAGCAGTCAACAGCCAAACAGCACAGTAAAAAATACTGCAACGGATTCTGGTAAATTACAAGGTACTGATACAGATGGAGATGGTATACCAGATGCAATTGAGAAAACATATGGAACAAATCCGTATATTGCAGACACAGATGGGGATGGTGTAAATGACAAGCAGGACAAAGATCCAGCTTTCGGTGAAAATCCAATAAAAGAAAGCAGTAATACACTACTCCCAGTAAAAATTAAGAATGCAAGGGTTGAAGATAATGTAACTGCCGACCATCTTGAAATAACAGTAACCAATACAGGGAAAGATGAGCTAAAGAGCTTTGATATTTATTACACTATAACCGATAAGGTGTATAATAAAAAGGAAGCTTACTATCAGAAGGTTGATGGGCTTTCAATAAAGTCAGGAGAAACAAAAACAATTCATTTTGACAATAAGGTTAAGCAGCAAGGTCACTATTTTGGTAACATGAATGGATTGTATGGAACATCAAAAAATGGACTGATCTTTGGTGTGGTGTTGCACAATTCCGGCTATATGCCGTTTGAATTTCAAGTTGAGAAAGCAAAAGGAACTGCTGAAGTTGCAGACTAATTTAATCCAGTCCTACCGAAATTAGTACTAAGTCTTGATGGTTTCGGTAGGATATAGCTTTTCCTCGAATACAATTATAAAGTACAAGTGTTAAACAAACATAATTTGATTTTCACTTTTTAAAAACATATAATTGATACTAAGGCAAAGGAGGATACTAATGATAAGAAAATATATAAAACCAACTGTAATAATTTTTGTGCTTTGTATTCTGGTTTCCATATTTATGGGTGAACATGCAACTGCTATAACTCAGAATCCTTTGCCCAAAAGCATAATCAATAATTTTGGTAAAGATCCCAGAATCAGTCGCAATTTTACATGGTATACTGACACATCAATAAAGAAAAGTATCCTTGAATACAGTGTCAAAGACAAATTCTATGGTTTTGACAAGACAAACATAGTTAGAGTGACAGCACAAAGCCATGAAGTTAAAACAAACTCTGATAAAAGAGAGATACACAAAGTTGAGTTAATTAATCTTATACCTGGAACTGAATACATATATCGTGTTAGAAATGATAAAGGGGGATTTAGTTCTCAGGGTGTTTTTAAAACTGCTGAACAGAATTTACAGAAGTTTACTTTTGTTAATATAACAGATACACAGGGAACTACTTCAAAAGATTATACTTTGTGGAAGAATACGCTGGATAAAGCTCTTGGTAAGTTTCCAGATGCAAGATTCTTATTACACACAGGCGATATGGAGGATTCTGGACAGAATATATATCAATGGGACTTATTTGCGAATGCGGTAAAAGATGAACTAATGAATATTCCTATTGCTCCAGTTGTGGGAAACCATGAAACAATAAACAATAACAAGACAAATCCTAACGCCAAAAACTTTACAGATAGGTTTGATATTTATAAAGAACAGAACACGGGAGCGCCAGCTGGAACAGTGTATTCATTTGACTATGGAAATGCACATATAGCTGTAATGAATACCCAATCTGGCAGTACGAACTTGAAAAAACAGGCAGACTGGTTGCTGAGTGATATGTCTAAAACACACAAACTGTGGAAAATTGTTGCTCTGCATAGAGGGCCTTACGGTGCGACTTATGACACAACTGATATAAGGAAGGCATGGGTTTCTGTTTTTGATCAATTGGGTATTGATCTTGTTTTGCAGGGTCACGACCATAACTATGTACGCTCATACCCTATGAAGAACAATGTTAAAGTCAAAGCAGGAGAAGGTACGGTATACGTTGGTGGCAATACTGGCGGTGTAAAATTTTACCCTCGAAAGTTACGTCCATGGCAGGCTTTGGATTTGCAGCCATATACACAGATGTACGTTGCAGTTACAGTTGATAACCACAAAATGACTATCGGGGCATATGACGTAAAAAACAAGCTACAGGATTCGTTTTCACTTGAAAAGTAAGTTGTAAATTTTCGGAGGTATTATCATATGAACATAATTCAAGCCATAGTATACGGCATAGTACAAGGAATAGCGGAATTTCTTCCAATATCGAGCACTGCTCATTTGAAATTAGTCCCATGGCTATTCGGATGGTCACAGCCAGACACTGCATTTGATGTTGCCCTCCATCTTGGCACAGCTTCTGCTGTAATTTTATTTTTTATTAAGGACTGGCTTCGTCTAATACGTGCAGGGCTTACAGAACCAAAGTCTACTGATGGAAAACTATTCTGGTTTATTGTAATTGCAACGATTCCCGGAGGACTTGCAGGAGTCTTTTTTGATAAATACATGGATTATATGAGCAATCCAGCGCTCATTGGAGTAATGCTTATAGTAATGGGTATTGTTCTTTATTTAGCTGATAAAAAAGGACGAAACGAAACAGAGATTAAAGAGATCGGACTTAAAAGAAGTATCCTAATAGGCTTATCTCAAATATTTGCAATTATTCCAGGAGTATCAAGATCGGGAATTACAATGACAACAGGACGTGTATTGGGACTTACAAGAGAAGCAATCACAAGGTTTACATTTCTTATGTCTGCTCCAATAATACTTTTAGATGGTCTTTACCATGCAAAGAGTATAATGCATGAACATATTGATAAGTTGGCATTCATAGTAGCAATTCTCACTGCAGCAATAGTCGGGACATTAAGCATTAAATTCCTGCTTGGATATATAAAAAAGAAAGGTTTTGGCATATTTGCAGTATACAGGCTCGTTTTTGGAGCTTTTGTTATTGTGATATACTTTATCAAGTAGCATTAAAATTAATCAAATTCAAAAAAGTATTCCCAAAATGATCGCAGCAAAAGTTCCCATTACTAATAGAAAAAAGTTCCAAATTGTGTTATTGCACAGCAGTAGTACTGTATTTGTCGCGGTAAAAAACTGACAAACATTGGTATTGAATTACTAATGAGTATATGATTTTCTATTTATTAATAACAATTGACAAAACTAAATAGTTGTACTATCATCTAATATTAGTTGATAGTACAACTATTTAGTTTCGGGAGGAATACTATGGACAATACACAGCGGAAAATCACAAAAATAGCTAGGGAAGCCTTTCGGTTTACAAACAAGGTCTTGAAAGATACAGGGATCGGTCTATCAGAATTTGAATTTGTCCACTGCATTCGTCACAATCCAGGTATCAGCCAGGAAGGACTGCGGGAAAAGCTTGATCTTGACAAGGCTGCAGTAGCACGACGGGCTGCCAATTTGGAGAAAAAGGGCTTTATCGTACGTAAGCCAGACCCAAATGATGGCCGAGGGAAACAACTGTTTGTCACAGAACAAGCCAATACTTTGAAAAATTCCAAAGTATCGGCGGAGGAGTTCTTTTATGAATGGCTGTTGGAAGAGGTTACTTGTGAGGAAAGAGAAATCTTTCTGACAGTATTGGATCGTATCTATTGGAAGAGCAAAAATGAACGCCGTGCGGACTTTAAAAACTTGATTGAATTGGAGGCAAACCGTGATGGCAAATTTGAAGCTTAGCCCAATTGAGCATCCGGAGAAGATGAGCAGCTATTGGAAACGACAGTGGAAAGTGATTGCAGCAGTCGTCTTTTTTGGTATAGTTTTTAATGGATGTATGTCTATTGGTCCTATTTTACAAGGAAACCTTATTGATACCATTGTGTCAAAGGCCCAATTCCGTTCGGTATTGTTGCAGATTAGCCTATTCGTAAGCGTTATCTTGTTTATTCAAATTATGCGCTTTTTCAAACGTTACTACGTAAGGATATTTGCCAATCGTACTAGCGCTACTATGCGTATGATGATTTATAACAACATCATGAATAAGGACTTTGTCGAGCTATCCCAAGAGCATACTGGTGATCTGATGACTAAAGCTATATCAGATGTAGACATCTGTGTAGAGGGTATGCGAAAGGTAACAACAGAGATATTTGATACAGGTGTGTTAATGTTGTCGTATTTGATCTCTATGTTGGTTTATGATTGGAAAATCACACTTGGTGCATGCATTTTTGTACCTGTGGCTATGTGGCTGGCAGAGTACCTAAAAAAAATCATTGTCAAATACTCTAAGGCGGCACGTAGTCAATTCAGCCATGTGGCGGATCTGACCTATGACAACATTGAGCATACTGTTCTATTAAGGGTTAATGGACTGGAAGGAAAAAACCGCCAGGAATATTTCTGTGAGTTAGACGATTTGGAAATGAAATCGATTAAAGCAAGTATTTTGGAAAATTGTATGCAACCAATTTACAATGTAATTGCATTGCTGGGTATCGTGGTGGTTTTGTTTTATGGTAGTAAAAATGTTATTGCTAGCGTGTGGACAGTAGGTATGCTCTCAACCTACATAATACTTTTTGTTTCATTGACTACAAAGGCAAGTAAAGCTGCCAAATTGTTTAATTCTATTCAAAAGGCAACAGTTTCATGGCAGCGCATTAAACCGTATCTCAAAGATTATCATCAAAAGAACAACGATGACCGTGGTAGTAGCTGGGATGGCATATTAATCGTTCAAGACCTCAACTTCCACTATCCAGATGTGGAAGAATTAGTGGTACAGCATATCAGCTTCTCAGCCCAGCCGGGCAATCTTATTGGTATAACTGGTCCAATCGCTTGTGGCAAATCGTCCTTGGGCGTGGCATTGCAGGGACTGTATTCATATCTCGGTAGCATAAAACTGGATGGAGTGGAATTGAGTGAATACAGTGAAACAGAAATTAGTCGTCGGGTATCATATCTTGGTCATCTACCACAGCTACTTTCCGATACAATCTATAACAATATTACATTGGGTGAAGATGGTGATATTTCGGATGTTTTGCGGGATGTCTGTTTTGATGAAGATCTCAAGTCTATGCCGGATGGTATTCATACTATGGTTGGCAGCAGCGGAGTGCGTCTGTCTGGCGGTCAGCAGGCTCGTATCGCATTGGCTCGTGCGCTCTATCGTCGTAGTCTGCTGATTATCTTGGATGACCCATTTTCAGCAGTGGACATGAAAACGGAGAATGTAATCATTGAAAACCTTCTAAGCAATTATTCAGACTGCATCCTCCTTCTGATCTCTCACCGGTTGTCGGTATTTCCAAGAACCGACAGCGTCATAGTTATTCACAGTGACCGAAAAGCAGAATACGGTACTCATACAACTTTGCTGTCTTCATCAAAGTTGTATTCCTCAATTTATCATCTACAGATGGGAGGGGATAATCATGAAACATAGATTTACGACAAAGGTTATTCTTCTAGTCTTTCGTAAAAATATTTTAATGTCTTTGGTACTGTCGTTTGTCATCATTGCAGTGGTACTACTCAGCTTGATTCCGCCGCAGCTACTTAAACGAATCATTGACAACAATCTGGTTTTAAAAAATATGACGGGTCTGTGGGCTTCAGTACTTACATATTTGGGTGTGCTAATTCTAATTGGCATTTTTGATTTTTTTAAGGGTGGTTTATTGACTATATTCGGACAGAAAATAGTAAAAAATCTGAGGGTTGAATTGACCCACAAGCTTGAGCGAATTAATACTACATACTTTTCAACTAATACACCAGGCGCTATTACCTCTCGGTTCACAAATGATGTAGAAAATGTTAACTCTTTGTTTGCCGATGGTATCATCAGCATGGTTATAGACTGCTTCAAAATCATTGGAATTATTGTTTCAATCTGGGTGTTTTCTGCAAAGCTGGGAATAGTGGCATTGTGCTTAGTTCCTTTGATTTATGCGGTTACTCGTGCCTTTCAAAAACGGATGCTAGGAGCACAGGTCAAAAATCTAGAGCAGATTGGAAGGGTTAACGCCCATATCTCAGAGAGTCTGAAAAACGCACACATGATCAAATCCTTTAGCAAGGAAACCTATATGGAGGGGATTTATCGGAAACGACTAGAGGATAACTTTCATACGATTGGTCTTGTCAATTTCTACGATTCCTGTTATGCGCCCATTATTCAAGTAACCCGAGCGTTGGTGATTTCCCTTATTGTACTGCTGTCATCAAGTCAACTCAATTTTCTGGGTATTTCTCTTGGCATGGTTGCAGCATGTATTGATCTCATCTCCAATCTATTCAGCCCTATCGAAACTTTAGGGATGGAGCTACAGAATGTGCAAAAGGGTATTTCCGGAGTTCGTCGAATCAACGATTTCGCTATGGAGCCGGAGGAGCCTAAAAAGCAAAGTGCAATCACAGCAGAATCAATTCTAGGAGCGAATCAGGATGTCGGACTGATATTTGAACAGGTTTCTTTCTCTTATGAGGCAGGTCAGCCGATACTGGAAAAGCTGAACCTTAATTTCAAGCATGGGACCAGAGTTACTTTTGTGGGGCGTACAGGTGTTGGCAAAACAACCTTGTTCCGATTGATAATGGGTCTGTTACAGCCGACAAGCGGTAGAATATTGCTTGGCGATATAGACGTATATGAAATTCCAAACTGTGAAAAACGCAGATTATTTGGTTATGTAGAGCAGCAGTTCTCCTTTATTCGCGGCACCGTGGCTCAGCAAATTAGTCTTGGTGATGAATGCATCAGCCAGAAGCAGGTGGAAGACGCCATGAAATTTGTCGGTCTGCATGACTATGTGACGATCATGGAACAGGGCTATGCTACAGTGGTCAGTCCAAACGGTGACTTTTCGCAGGGGCAGAAGCAATTATTGGCGATTGCCAGAGCAATTGTAGCAAGTCCCTCAGTTTTGTTGCTGGACGAGGTGACAGCCAATCTGGACTCTGTAACGGAAGCGCAGATTGTCACAGTTTTGCAAAAGGCGAAATGCGGACGAACGGTGCTTTCTATTTCTCACCGTATGACATCTATGCTTGATTGTGACACCATTGTCCTATTGGAGGATGGGCACATCTGTGCAGCAGGATCTCCAGCGGATATTCTGGCCACTGACGACTGGTTCAGCAGGCATCTTCAATTAGAACAAAACACATGGAAAAGTTAACGCATATAATAAGGAAAATTACTTAGATGGAACTGCTGCTTTTCAAAGATGTAAACATTATAGAATACTGAACTTCAAGCAAATTGAAGATCCTTTGCCGGTTCAGCCATAATGTGGTGGGGTAAGGAACACAATGAATACAGTATTGATTTGATCCAAAAAGATGAAATCAAATTTGAGAAGAAAAACTGTTAGTATGCAGTTACTGTAAATCTGGCATGGATTCCGAGGACGGCTGGAACGGTCTGCTCAATGGAAGATATAGAAAAGATAATAAAGCCTGATCCAGAGATTTGCAGTAAGTTGGTTAAGTCTTATATTGATGCAGTAAGCGGCACAAATGTAGGTTTTGATGTCAGAGTGAACTGCTTTTTTACATGTCGGACGGAGTAATGGCACCGATTGCAATAGAGAACTTTATGTTTAATATTAATTTATTAGAATACTAAATAATTGGATAACAATATGAATACTCTTCTTTTTTATGGGATTCATTATCCTTTGGATGTTGTTAGGTGAGCAAAAAAGCTTATGATACATATAAAGCGATACATAAGTTCCCTACGTACTTTGATTATATTGCTAACTTTATGTTAAAGATATGGGATATAGTTGTTTTTAGAATTGGGAATTTAAGTGAAAAATAACACACTATTAGTGTTTATACTAACAGGGAGGTGTAATAAAGGAAAATAATATAAAAATTGGAATTTTCTTATTTACTTTTATTGCAGTGATTGCAGGTATTTCTCTTTATTTTGGTTATAACCAGTTTAATATACATGAAAATTTTACTTCAATACCCAATTCATTCAATCCTATTGATTCTACTTCCACTTATAACTGGAATGGTGCTATTGTAACAATTCAAGGTGGCTTTGTAAAAGGGAAAATTATTGATGATAACGAGGTTGAGAATCTTGTTTTGAGATCACTCTCTCCTATGCCTTCATTAACTGTTAAAGGAATTGCAGATGTAGATAAATCGTACAATATTAGAATTGAAAATGTGAATTCTGTGAATATAAAAGTAAAAAGTTCTAAAATTGATAAACAACAAATAGTAGACCCTCATATTCTACTAATTGTTTTGAATCTGAAACGTGGAGAAGAACAGACAGTTGAGTTTTCGCCGGATACAAAAGCTGAGTATAGTGAGTTTATTATACTAGGAGATAACCGGAATGGTTATCAAACTTTTTCTCAGATCATTGATCAAATAAATGCTATAAATCCTGTTTTCGTGATTGATAATGGGGACTTGGTTTTTGGTGGAGAACCTAATAAATACAGATTATTTTATAAACCTATATCAAAGTTGCTTGTACCATTATACACAACGCATGGAAACCATGACATCCGTGAAAATTCTTTAATTATATTTTTCCATTGCGATAGTAACAGCCGCTGTAGTTAGTGAATTAAGTACTAATTTATGTTAAATTATCTTAGGAATTAGGGAATCGTAATATTCTCCAGATACATAGAGGTTTAGGAGCATAAGTGCTTAATATAAATAAGATTGAAGGAGATATAGATTGGGCTTTATTACTGAATTATTTAATCATTATGGATATGTAGTTTTATTTGTTGCTTTGACACTTGAGCTCATTGCTTTTCCAACGCCTGGAGAAACTTTGATGACCTATTGCGGATTTCTGGTTTTTCAAGGCAGGTTGAGCTGGGTAATGAGTATTTTTGTGGCGGCTCTGGGTGTCATTACCGGGATAACTATTTCATACTTTATCGGGCGTAAGTTGGGTACTCCTTTTATTAAAAAGTATGGGTCATTTATTCATATGGGACCGGATAAATTGGATAGAATATCAAACTGGTTTGAAAAATATGGGAATGGTCTTTTGGTTGTAGCGTACTTTATTCCTGGTGTCAGGCATGTCACGGGGTACTTTTCGGGTATTACAAATATACCTTTTAAAAGGTTTGCTATAAACGCATATATTGGGGCTTTCTTATGGACAGCGACTTTCATTTCCCTAGGTAAGGTTTTAGGGTCTAATTGGGAGAAATTCCATGGTTCTATCAAAAAGTATTTGATTATTGGTGGTATTATAGTTGGGGTTATTTTAATATTCATTTATCTTTATAGGAGCTACAAGCAACAGATTGCGGAGTTTATCGTCAAGTCCTTGGAAAAATCGATTAAGATTTTTCAATCTCTTGGGAAAATTAGGATAGCTATTCTGGTTGTTGCAGCTGCTTTTGTTGGTCTATCAATACTTGTTGCTGGACTTATACAAGACTTCCTAGCTAATGAATTTAAACAGTTTGACACAATTACTTCTTATTTAGTAAGTTTATTATTTCCTCAAGATTGGTCATTAGTTATGAAATACTTTAGTTTTCTGACAGCCTACCCAATGTTAATACTTATAACGACACTGCTGATTATATGGATAATTGTTAAAGGGAAGGAGCGGTTTCTTGAATTCCGGTTTCTTCTTATTACAGTTTTGGGTGGCGAAGTTTTAGAGGAATTATTAAGAATTATTTTCCACCGCCTCGGTCCATTAGGGTTAACTGTCACTGGACATGCAAAATACACTTTCCCAAGTGAACAATCCTTGATGGCAGTTGTAATTTATGGGTTTGCAGTTTTCATAATATTACGTTACATAAAAGGACGATGGGCTGGAACGGCAGCAACACTTATTGTTTTGGTTATTTGTTTTATTTCAGGATTAAACCCTTTATTCCTCCAATTTCAATACCCAAGTGATGTAGTTGCTGGATATGTTTTTGGTGGTGTATGGTTGAGTCTGAATATAATATTGTTAGAGGTATTCCGAATATTACCGAAAATAGAACACTAGTATTACAGTTCTAATATTGTAGGGTATTTATAAACTGTTCATCTTAGAGCTAATCCGATGGATAGGAGGTACTGCAACGATTCGTGTAAAAAACAGCCCTAAGACAGTTATAACAAAATTAAACATGTTGCCGCTATTAACTAATGTAGTAAATTGATTATCTATTCCATATCTCGGGATAGGATTAAAAGCATTAGAAATAGGTGTATTTATAAGAGTAGCAATGATTTTTGGTACTTGGGCGAAAGAATGCCTAAAGATAGATTTGTAAATTTTGTTGGTGTTCTTTTAATCATTATGGGATTAAATATGGTGTTTTTTAGTTAGTTCACATTTTTCTTTTGTCATGAAATTTAGTTAACTTTGAGGTGTATAATGAAGAGTAAATTGAATGTGACGTTTAATACATGGCTTCTATTGTTTAAAGTAAAGATAAAGAAAATAAAAAAGGAAATTGAAGCATTATATTTAGCATATAAAAGGCAGGATGTACCCTTTTATGCAAAATTTGTTGCAATATTAGTAGTAGGATATGCTTTAAGCCCTATAGATTTAATACCTGATTTTATACCTGTTTTGGGATACCTTGATGATTTGATTTTAGTACCACTTGGTATTGCTTTTGCAATCCAACTAATACCCATCAATATTATGAATGAATGTAGACAACAATCAGAAAATATTTTTAACGAAGGTAACCCTAAAAATTGGATTGCTGGAGGTATTATTATATGTATTTGGTTTATAATAATCAGTTACATTTTTATAAGAATTGTTTAAGATATTAACGTGTAGAATTCTTATTTTATGTCATAACAGCCATAAAATAGCAGTTCCATTTTCGCTTTACAGGCCATAGCAAATAGGAATAACTGTATTAGGGCTGTTTTTTATACGAATCGTTGCTGTACCCCATATACAGAAAGAACTTGGTCTTAGTGGATACTGGTTAAGTGTCATTGTCAGAGGGCTATGGGCAGATGTACATCTTGAGATCTACACTCAAATCTATGTGGAAGATGTATTTACGAAGACTACATTAGGGTAGTAAAAGTAATGGTAATTATGTAATTGTAATATACGTGGAATGAAACTAAGTCTTACAAAAGTAAAAGATAAGAAGCCCCTATTATTTATGATCTGCTTGTACTTTTTAATTAGGCAATAGTAACTACGCTATTGTAACAAATGAGTCAGACTGTGTGATAAGAAAGAATCCGATAACTCTGACGTCGAACAAAATGAGCATAATGGGGATTTAGAAAAACAATAACAAACTTCGCATTATCTGCGAATAGAATAAAAATGCCATCCTAATTGATGGCATTTTGTTAATTAATTAAACATCATAGCAAGCGGATTAGAATTGACTGCAGACTGTAATTGGTGTTCATCTATGTGTGTATAGATTTCAGTAGTGGCAATGCTTTCGTGGCCAAGGATTTGCTGGAGAGAACGTATATCTGATCT
>DATCID010000258.1:0-25902 GCA_036507975.1 Ruminiclostridium sp. | reverse complement strand
CCTGTATGTACCCCAACTGGGTCGATATTCTCCATGTTACATACAGAGATAACGTTTCCTTTGCTATCCCTCATTACCTCATACTCTATTTCTTTCCAACCAGATATACAGTTTTCTATAAGTACTTGATGAACACGACTCAGTCTAAGTCCGTGACCACCAATTTCTCTGAGCTCGCTCTCATTATTTACAATACCTCCACCAGTACCACCTAGTGTGTATGCTGGTCTCACGATAACAGGGTATCCTAGCTCATTTGCAAAAGCTATTGCATCCTCTATATTAGTTACAACCTTGCTGGCGATACATGGTTCGCCAATGCGCTCCATGGTATCCTTAAAATCCTGCCTGTCCTCAGCCATTTTTATAGCTTCAGTAGATGTACCCAAAAGCTTTACTCCCTGCTCTTCCAAAAAACCCGATTCAGCCAACTCCATTGCAAGGTTTAATCCAGTCTGGCCTCCAAGCGTTGGTAATATACTATCAGGTTTTTCAAGTCTAATAATATTTTTAATCACCTCAGCTTTGAGTGGCTCTATATATACTATATCTGCTATGTTGGTATCAGTCATTATTGTCGCAGGATTACTATTGACTAGTACAACCACTATACCTTCCTCTTGAAGAGCCTGACACGCCTGTGTTCCGGCATAGTCGAATTCTGCAGCCTGTCCTATTATAATCGGTCCTGACCCGATAACCAATACCTTGTGTATATCATTACGTCTCGGCATTTATTATTCCTCCACCTCATAATATTTTTCTTAGGAACAACTTTTGTCGCACCTGTCTATCATATCCATAAACTCATCAAAGAGGTATGCTGTATCCCCTGGTCCCGGTGAGGCCTCTGGATGAAACTGAACTGTAAATAGTGGAGTATTTTTATACTTAATACCCTCGATAGTTCCATCATTCATATTAATATGGCTTACACTCATTATTTCTTTATTAAGGGAATCCTCTATAATTGTATATCCATGATTTTGTGATGTTATATATGTCATATCCTTTTCCAAATCCTTAACTGGGTGATTGCAGCCTCTGTGTCCATACTTTAGCTTTTCAGTATCTGCACCATTGGCAAGTGCCGCCAACTGATGCCCAAGGCAAATGCCAAAAATCGGTTTTTCGCCCATCAAATCCTTTATGGTATCTATTTGAAACTTACAATCCTTTGGATCGCCAGGTCCGTTTGATAGCATGATACCATCTGGTTCTATACTGAGTATCTCCTCTGCAGTAGCTGTAGCAGGGAATACGTAAACATCACAATTCCTTTTTAAGAGCGATCTCACAATGTTTTTCTTCAGACCATAGTCTAGAAGAGCAATTTTGTAGCCGTCTCCAGCGAAATGCTGTATTTCATGAGTAGTTACTTGAAGAACAGGGTTAATGATAGCATAGCTTTTCACCTCATATAGTCTCTCTTCAATATCAAGCAGCTGCTCGCTAGTTACGATTGTACCCTTCATAGTACCCTTGTCTCTTAAAATTATTGTAAGCTGTCTTGTATCAATTCCCTCTAAACCAATTATTTCATTTCTCTTCAAATATTCGTTTAGAGATTCAATTGACCTCCAATTACTTGGCGTTTTGCAAAGCTCTCTTACAATGAACCCCTTTACCTGTGGCTTTAAGGATTCAATATCATCAAGATTCACACCATAATTGCCTATGAGAGGATATGTCATACAAACTATCTGTCCACAATAGGATGGGTCTGTCAATACCTCCTGATATCCAGTCATTCCAGTATTGAAAACAACCTCCCCAACTACCTTACCTTCCATTCCAAAGCTATTTCCTTCAAAAACAGTACCATCTTCCAGTAACAAAAAAGCCTTCATATTCCACCTCTATATTTTAATGACATACCTTACTTTCTCTCAAGTGCAGCATTAAGATCGTCTTTCATTCTAATTACCTCTGCTCTTGAAGCTTCTGCAAATCGCTCTTCACTATATTCTTTTTTCCACATATCCGACTTATAAGCGCACATTACACTTCTTGAAGCATTTACTATAGCACCCAATTTATCCTTGTGAAATGAATTAGCACAATCTCTTGCAGTTCCACCTTGTGCACCATATCCAGGAACTAATATATATGCGGTTCTCATAATTGTTCTGAGAAGCTTTGCCTGATTTGGATAGGTCGCGCCTACCACTGCTCCAACACTACTATAACCATATTTACCTGTAACCGGCTTGCCCCAATCATTTACATACCCAGCCACTATCTCATATATGCTATTTCCATGCTGTGTAACAATGTCTTGTAGCTGTCCTGATGACTTATTGGAAGTCTTCACTAATACGAAAATGCCTTTTTTGTTATTTATGCAATCATCTATAAAAGGCTTAATTCCATCAACTCCGAGATATGGGCTTACTGTCAAAGCATCTACGTCAAAAGCCTTTTGCTTAATTTCCTTATCTATATCCGTCAAGCCTAAAAACGCCTTTGAATAAGCCTCTGCTGTTGTACCGATATCATTACGCTTGCCATCAGCTATGACAAGTAGTCCTTTACGTTTTGCATATTTGCAGGTTTCATCAAATGCATAAACACCATCAACTCCATACATTTCGTAATATGCAAGCTGAGGTTTAACCGCAGGAACCTGGTCATAAATTGAGTCTATTATCATCTTATTAAACTGTATAATTGCTTCTGAGGCACCCTTTAGATTCACGCCAAATTCCTTGAATGTTTTTTCTTTAATAAACGAAGGCACATATTCTATTTTAGGGTCCAAGCCAACCACTGTTGGATTGTTTTTTTCTTGAATGCTTTCAATTAGTCTATCAATAAACATATTTGCATCACCTTTATGAACAACTAAATAATAACTTTCCATTTTTAGAGGTTCTTTTATTTATTTGTTCCTTATATTTTAAAATAATAGTGTCTTTTCTTTTACTATTGGTTTTCCATTTACAATTGTATACTGTGGTTGTCCATAAAGCTTGAATCCATTAAATGGTGAGTTTTTGCTTTTTGATTCAAATTTTTCTATATTCACTGTATTTCTCTCATTTATGTCAAATATTAAAATGTCCGCACTAGCTCCAATCTCTATAGTTCCCTTGTTTAAGCCTAACATAATTGATGGATTTAAACACATTTTCCATACCAGTTCCTTTAATGACAGATGTCCTGGCTTAACCAAATATGTTATAGCCAAAGGAAATGCCGTTTCAAACCCAACCATTCCATTAGCAGCCAGCTTGAATTCTACATTTTTTTCATCTCTATGATGAGGCGCATGGTCAGTTGATATCATATCGATAGTGTCGTCCTTCAGCCCTTCTATTATAGCATCAACATCCTTCTGTGTACGAAGAGGCGGATTTACTTTTGCATTTGTATTAAAACCTTCGCATGCTTGGTCGGTAAGTGAAAAGTAATGTGGGCAGGTTTCTGCTGTTACCTTAACCCCTCTTCGCTTCGCATTTCTTATCAAATCCACACCGAGCTCTGTGCTCACGTGGGCTATATGGATAGTTGCCTTTGTGTATTCTGCAAGAATTAAGTCTCTTGCAATCATTACCTCCTCAGCAGGTGCTGGATTTCCCTTTAATCCGAGTATTGATGAGTAATAGCCTTCGTTCATAAGACCTTCATCTACTAGATCCAAATCCTCACAGTGAGAAATTATAGTTATATCAAACATAGAAGCATACTGCATAGCTTTTTTCATTAAAGATGAACTATTAACTGGTCTTCCATCATCTGAAAGTGCAACTGCTCCTGAGAATTTCAGTTCTCCAATCTCACTAAGCTCCTCACCCTTCAAACCCTTTGATACTGCTCCAATAGGATATACATTGACTACGCCCTCTGTTTTAGACTTATTTAAAATGTACATTATCATTGCTTCATTATCTATTACAGGATTTGTGTTTGGCATACAGGCAATTGAAGTAAAACCGCCCTTTGCTGCGCTTCTAGTCCCAGAGGCAATATCTTCTTTATACTCAAAGCCAGGATCTCTCAAATGGCAGTGTGCGTCAACCAAGCCTGGTACTACGTACATTCCTTTTGCTTCTATTACCTCGCATCCATCTGAGTCAATATCATTTTCTATTTGTACTACATTTCCATTATCTATTAATATATCTAAAACCTTGTCAAGTCCAGTTTTTACATCAATTACGTGTCCCTTTTTAATCAATAACTTCATTACCTGATCCCCTCCTAGTCAAAAGATATAGCAAAGCCATTCTAACTGCAACTCCGTTTGTTACCTGCTCATTTATTAGAGACCGCTCTCCATCCATTACAGCTGACGAAAGCTCTACGCCCCTATTCACAGGACCTGGATGCATTACGAAAGCATCCTCCTTTGCCAACTTCAGTCTCTTATCATCAATCCCAAAGAATCTAGAATATTCTCTAACCGTAGGAAATAGCGCCTTCTTCTGACGCTCTAGCTGTATTCTAAGACACATAACCACATCTGCATCCAATATAGCCTCCTGAACTGTGCTTAATACATTCACTCCAAGTCGTTCAATTCCTGGTGGGATGAGAGTTGCAGGTCCAGAAATGCTTACCTCTGCACCTAACTTGGTCATACCCCAAATATTGCTTCTGGCAACTCTGCTATGAAGAATATCTCCTATAATTGCAACTTTTAATCCCTTCAGAGATCCCTTCTTCTCAATTATAGTAAACATGTCTAAGAGCGCCTGCGTGGGATGTTCATTCATGCCATCACCAGCATTTATTACCGAAGACTTTACATTTCTGGCCAGAAGATGTGGTGCTCCTGACATAGGATGCCTGATAACAATTACATCCGAGCCCATACTATCAATAGTTTTCCCAGTATCTATAAGAGTTTCACCCTTTTGCACACTACTGCTTGAGGCTGAAATATTTGCAGAACTTGCACCCATATATTTTGAAGCAAGCTCAAAGGAAAGCCTCGTTCTAGTACTGTTTTCATAAAAAAGAGTTATGATTGATTTTCCCTGAAGGTGAGCTGTTTTTTTGTTATTAGTGGTTAAAATATATTTCATTGTCTTGGCAGTATTCAAAATATATTCTATTTCTTCTGGTGAAATATCTCTGAGCCCAAGTAAATCTTTAGATTTTAGATTCATATATTTATTCACCCCTATTCCTTGTCAGTTATAGTAACGTTGTTTACGCCATCAATTTCCATCACATTTACATGAACTATTTCATTTCTTGAGGTTGGGACATTTTTACCAACATAATCTGCTCTTATTGGTAGCTCTCTATGTCCTCGATCTATTAAAACAGCGAGCTGAATCATTTGAGGTCTATTTATATCCATAACAGCATCAATAGCCGCTCTTACAGTTCTTCCCGTATATATTACATCATCAACCAATACTACTTTCTTGTTTGCAATATCAAAGTTTATTTCTGTTCCATTAATAACCGGATGCTCATTTAGCAAGCTTAAATCATCGCGGTAGAGTGTGATATCCAATATTCCAACTAAAATTTCTCTGTTTTCTACATCTTTAATTCTTTCTGCAATTCTTTTAGCAAGTGGAACCCCTCTTCTTTGAATTCCAATCAACACAAGATTCTCCACGCCCTTATTCTTTTCAATTATCTCGTAAGAAATTCTTATGATAGCCCTTGATATTGCGCTTTCATCCATTATTTCTGTTTTTTGCATCATAGTCATCCTCTCTCTTTTCTATCACTTCTACAACTAGTATAATATAAACATGCCCTGTAAAAAACAAACATCTATTACATTTATTGATAATATTGAAAAAGCTCCCCGCCATAGGCAAGGAGCTTAAACATATCTAGATATAATCAACAAAATGATTATATGGAAATCATGTCTATTTAACATCTCACCTTATAGCCTCTCTGGACTAATTTAAAGGTAAATCATTTATTACTTGAAAGGATATCATAACAAATTGATATTGTCTATTACTTTTATTTCACTTCTCTTAATTCTAATAAAAGTTTCTGAAAATAATCTGGTACAGCTGTCTCAAATAGCATATCTTCTCCGGTGATAGGATGTTCAAACTGTAACCTTATAGCATGAAGTGCCTGACCCTTAGTGTCAAATCTCTGTTTTCTTCTACCATATACCTCATCGCCTATTATTGGGTGATTTATATACGCTAAATGCACTCTTATCTGATGTGTCCTGCCTGTTTCAAGCTTGACTTCTATATATGTGGCAGTAACAAATCTTTCAAGAACTTTAAAATGAGTAATAGAGTCTCTGCCATTTCTTAAATTCACACTCATCTTCTTCCTATCTTCAGGGTGTCTGCCTATAGGTGCATCAATCTTTCCATTGTTTTCATATATGATGCCTTCCACCAATGCAATGTACTCTCTTTTAATATCATGAGTTTTAAGCTTTATAGAAAGGTTTTCATGTGCTTGATTACTCTTGGCAACTACAAGAAGTCCAGATGTATCCTTGTCTATTCTATGAACTATACCTGGCCTTATAACTCCATTTATATCAGACAAGCTATCTCCACAGTGTTTCATTAGTGCGTTAACTAATGTTCCTGTATAGTTACCAGTTGCAGGGTGTACGACCATGCCCTTTGACTTATTTATTACTATGATATGCTCATCCTCGTACACAATATCTATAGGAATATCTTCTGCCAAAACATCTAACACCTCAGCATCAGGTACATTAACAACTATTTTATCACCATCCTTCAGCTTGAAGTTTGATTTTACTTGTACTTCATTTACAAATACATGCCCCTCCTGACAAAGCTTCTGAATATAGGATCTAGAGTATTCCTCTATATTTGATGAAAGCCAAGAATCAATTCTAGCTGCATTTATATCACATTCTAATATTATCTCTTTCAAGGTTACCTCCGTAAATTACAAATCATACAATTATTTTGTATCCTCTTTAACTTTTGGAACGTCAGCTGTCTTATCTTCCTTATAAATAAAAAGTATATATATTGCAAGCATTATTGTTCCTATTACTACAAAAGTATCTGCGAAATTAAACGTTGGGAATACATATGAGCCGAAGTGAAACTCAAGGAAGTCAACAACACTTCCATCTCTAGTGATTCTGTCAAACAGATTTCCCAAAGCGCCTGCAAGTATTAAAGAAATAGAAGCTCTCAAGAATCTTTGTTTATTCTTTACAAGCATATAAATCAATACTAACGCTACTATGGAAGTTAATACAACCAACAAAAGGGTTTTGCCTTGTAATATACTAAATGCTGCACCCTCATTTTCAAGATGTCTAAGATAAAAGAAATCCTTTACTACGATAATTGGATTGCCTACCAATGAGTCTAACACCCACATCTTTGAAAGTCTATCTAGAATAAATCCCACTATAATAATTAATGCCCAAATCATAAAATATCTTCCTCCGTTCGCCAAATGGCTTATTTAATTTCTATGGTATATACCATTGTGAAATGTCATTATATTTGTTCCCAACATAAGGGTTTATGGCCCCTCTTATATTTTTGCTGTACATTACACTCTCATTGAGAAAAAACAAGCCTATGTATGGTCTATCCTCCAAAATTATTTTTAGAAGATTAATATACATGCTTTTCTGGGTTTCACTATTGTTTTGCGTCAAAATTTGTTGCAAATAGCTATCAACAGTAGGATTACTATATTTAGCAACATTCAGACCACTCGAAATTTCAGCTGTAGCATATGCAAAGGACAAATCCGGTATAGATGAAATTCGATACCCCAAGATCGCCATATCATAAGCACCTGATGAAATGTTTTTCTGAACATCTGCCCAGGGAACTCTGCTCACTACTACAGTTATACCGATTTTTCCAAGCTGCGAAGCTATCTCATTTGCAACAGATAATCTGAGAATATTATCGTCATTAACTATCAGCTTCAACGTAAGTGCCTTTTTGGTATACTTCTTTACATACTTATTCATATTTGTATCCAGAATATATCCGCTTTGAGTCATAAGCCCTTTCGCTTTTTTCAAATCGTTACTTTGTTGTAGACTAGTTAGCTGATAAATCCAAGAATTTGGTGGGACAGGTATTTCAGCAGGTACAGCTATTCCTGACGCTGCTGTATCTACAAGCTGTTTTTTATTTATAAAATCATTAAGAGCATTTCTAACACGCTTATCAGCCAACGGACCTTTTTTCAAATTCATAGATAGAAACTCATAATTTTTCCCGATATATCGCTTCATTGTAATATCTGTTCGTCCAATATACTTCCTAAATTCACCATATTCAGCTGGTATAACATCTATACTTCCAGTTTGAAAAGCAGCATTTGCATCATTTGAATTCTGAAATATCTTAATCTCAACTGTTGGAATATAGGGCAATGGAATAGCAGAAATAGTTGTCTTAGTACCCGGAGTGGTACTTGTATCAGTTTCGTTATTATCTTTCGCAGAATTCCACCATTGCTCATTTAGTTTGAGCTTTATACCAGTTTTGGAATTATAAGAAGCAAAACTATATGGACCTGTTCCAATTGGCAAAAGATTTACCTTAGATTTTTTGTCCTTAATATTCTCATTAAGAAAGTGGTGCATTGGAATTATTGGAAAGGTCAGTTCATTTTTTATAAATGAATAAGGCTTCTTTAATTTGATAACAACTGTGTTATTATCACTTGCAGCAACCGACGCTATGTTTTGGACATTTTTGATGTAAACACTGTTATTCTTTGCATCCATTATTGTATTTATAGTGAAAACAATATCCTCAGCTTTTAAAGGCATCTTGTCTTGCCACTTAATATCATTTATAAGCAAAACTGTAAGTGACAATCCATCTGCCGATATTGACGAACTTTTCGCCAATACTGGAATAGGCTGACCTGTGCTATCCAACCTGTATAGCCCTTCAAATACAAGCCCTAAAAAATCCTGAACATAGATATTATTTGTAATTATAGGATTAAGTGTATCAATTGGCGTGGTAAATAAACGGACTGACCCACCCTTTACAGGTCCTTTGTCAATTACGTCATATTTATCAGCATAAGGAGCTTCTACAACATCTGTTTTTCTTTTAAGGTTTACAGTACATGCGCTAAGCAATATACCAATTATTATTATTAATGAAATAACTCTAAGTACTTTTTTCATCTATTTTTTCTCCGTACGTCTAAATCAATATTTTAAGTGGAATCATTTTTCAAGTATATATTTAGATATTTCCGAACTATTATCTGTTGTGCCTTACTTCAACATCATAATTGCAGCAAGACTTCCTGTTTTCATTTCATCGCCTCTAAAGGAAAAGAAAACATCCTTATTGCACTTAGTGCACACATCACTAATTACAATGTTCTCATCTAGAACGCCTGAATCAACCAAAACTTGTCTAATTATGCGTTGTAAATCAATATAGTACTTGCCATTTTTATAGTCAGTGTATTTAGTGCACCAACTAAACTTTTCAACAAAGCAATCGTAAACTTCTTGACCTACTTCAAAACAATCTTTGCAGATTGATGGGCCAATGGCCACCTGTATGTCCTTCAAATCACTGCCATAGGTATCCTTCATAAGCATCAACGCTTGGTAGGATATGTTTTTCACAGTACTTTTCCAGCCAGAATGTACAGCAGTAATGGCTTTTTTTACTGGGTCAAGCAGCAAAACAGGAACACAATCAGCATAAAAAGTCACTAGTGGGATACCAGGATTATTTGTAGAAAGTCCATCAAAACCAATTATATCGCTTTCCTTTATCAAGCCCTTTCCAGCGTCTTCTGGCTGCACTATCCTTATTTTATTATCATGTATCTGATTGGATAAAACCATTTTATCAAAATCTACACCAATTGCATCAGTAATAATTCTATAGTTCTCCAAAACATTTTCTTTACTATCATTTCTATTAAAACTTAAGTTTAGCGAAGTGTATTCACCTTTGCTAACTCCCCCAAGTCTAGTAGTAAAGCAATGTGTTAATATATCATCATACTTTTTAAGGTTTTTAAACTCAATAAACTGTAAATCTTTCTTTTGAGTTAGAATAATATTATCAGTATTTTCTATCAAAATTTTGCCTCCATCATTTACTTAGGAACAACTAAATAATAACTAATATAATAACTTAACCATTATGAAGGAACTATTTAGTTGTTCCTTCATATTCAAACACCTTTGATATACGCTCAATTTTGGTACACTTACCAGTTTTATCATCAACCTCAAGATAAATAGCACTGAACTGCGTTCTTCCCTTAGCTACTTCAAATTTTTGTGGCATTCTAGTAATGAACCTTTCGATAATTAACTCTTTGTCTACACCAATTATACCGTCATAAGGGCCGGTCATTCCTACATCAGTTATTAGAGCAGTTCCAAAGGGCAGGATTCTCTCATCTGCTGTCTGTACATGAGTATGAGTACCTGCCAGGCAACATATTCTGCCATCTAAATACCAAGCTAGTGCACTCTTTTCTGATGTTGCCTCAGCATGCATATCTACAAAAACCACTTTAGTCTTGGCTTTAATTTCTTCAAGCTCTCTATCTGCAACCAAAAACGGACAATCAATGCTATCCATATATACTCTGCCCATAAGATTTAGCACAGCCAATTCCATTCCATTCGATTTTAATATGGTATATCCCTTTCCTGGTACTTTTCCAGGGTAGTTAGCAGGTCTAATTATTTTATCATCTGAATCTATGAAGTTTAAAATCTCTTTTTTTGACCATGTATGGTTTCCTAAGGTAATACAGTCAATACCAGCTTTATAAAGCTCTTGAGCAATTATATATGTTATACCGCTTCCCGCAGCACAGTTTTCTCCATTTGCAATACAGAAATCAATTTCCAGTTCTTTTTTCAATTTTGGAACACAGTCTTTTATAATTTTTCTTCCAGGGTTTCCAAAGATATCCCCAATAAAAAGTATTTTCAATTCATTTCCTCCAAAAATATAATAAGCCATTCATTATTATGTTCAACATTTTATTTTGAGACACATTTTTCTATCTCAATATCAATTATAATACATATAATACTAAATCGCATTAAAAATAATAGTAATTATTTTTAATCAACAATTAAAAAACAAACAAAAAAGCGTGATTTCCACGCTTTTTTGTTTATTTAAAGAGAATTACTTAGCATATTCAATAGCCCTTGTTTCCCTGAGCATAGTAACCTTAATCTGTCCTGGGTATTCAAGTTCATCTTCAATCTTCTTAACTATCTCTCTAGCCTTGAGAACAATATCATCATCACTTAAAATCTCAGGCTTAACCATAATTCTTATTTCTCTACCAGCTTGAATTGCAAAGCATTTCTCAACTCCCTCAAAGGAGTTTGCAATTTCTTCAAGCTTCTCTAAACGTTTGATATATGACTCCAGTGTTTCTCTTCTTGCACCAGGTCTAGCAGCTGAAATTGAATCTGCAGCCTGAACCAATACAGAAACCACACTTGTTGCCTCAACATCACCGTGGTGAGATAGGATCGCATTAATAATTTCAGCGCCTTCTTTATATTTCTTAACAACGTCAGCACCTATTGTAACATGTGAACCTTCAACTTCATGGTCAATTGCTTTTCCTATGTCATGAAGAAGTCCCGCTCTCTTCGCAAGATGAATATCTACTCCTAGCTCAGCAGCCATTACACCTGCTAAGTGGGAGACCTCTATTGAATGGTTAAGCACATTCTGTCCATAACTAGTTCTAAACTTCAATTTTCCAAGTAATCTTATAAGCTCAGGATGTAACCCATGCACACCTGTTTCGAATGCAGCATTTTCACCCTCTTGACGAATGGTATTTTCAACTTCCTTCTTAGACTTTTCAACCATTTCTTCTATTCTAGCTGGATGAATTCTTCCATCAAGAATTAATTTTTCAAGCGTCAATCTTGCAACTTCCCTACGAATAGGATCAAATCCTGATAAAATTACTGCTTCAGGAGTATCATCAATAATCAGATCAATCCCTGTCAAAGTCTCCAGTGTTCTGATATTTCTGCCCTCACGACCAATAATTCTTCCCTTCATCTCATCATTAGGCAAAGGTACTACAGAAACTGTAGCTTCAGATACGTGATCAGCAGCACACTTTTGAATGGCTGTCGCCAAAATATCTTTGGCTTTTCTATCTGCCTCTTGTTTAGCATTAGCCTCAATTTCTTTAATAAGTGCAACAGCTTCATGCTTTACTTCGTTTTCAATATTTCTCAATAGATATTCTTTTGCGTCTTCTACAGATAAACCAGAGATTCTTTCAAGCTCCTCTGTTTGCTTTTTAACAAGCTCATCAAAGCGCTCTTGTACAACATCAAGATCTTTAGTTTTCTTGTTCAAAGCCTCGTCCTTCTGCTCAAGTGCTTCTACCTTCTTATCAAGGGTTTCTTCCTTCTGAACAAGTCTTCTCTCTTGCCTCTGAAATTCACTTCGTCTGTCCTTGATATCTCTATCAAGCTCTACTCTACTCTTGTGAATCTCTTCCTTAGCCTCAAGAAGTGCTTCTCTCTTTTTGCCCTCGCCTTGCTTTAAAGCTTCGCCTACCATTCTTTGAGCTTCCTGCTCAGCACTACCAATTAGGGCTTCGGCTTGTTTCTTTCTGGCCTCAAATCCTCTTTTGTAAAATATTGTTGCAGCAATAAATGCACTACCTAATCCACAGACTAAACCAATTAAAATATTTGTTATTATATCACCCATTATGTTACGCACCTCCTCCTTATTCAATTTTCAAAGCTCAATTTTCATAATTCATATTCATAATAATTATATTTGGAATTGAAGTTGGAAAGGAGTATAGAAAATCCTAACTGTATCGTAATAAAAAAACTATTATAATCAAAAACTAAGCAACAATGCCATGGCTATTTTCAGCACAAATTAATGCACTCTATTCGAATATGAGATATTAAATTAACCTACATATATAAATTAGCCTAAAAACAAGCTTAATATTCCATTTATAACTTCTACAATACAAACCAACTTAAATGCCGTAATCAATTTTATTTTAATCTTTTTTAAATTTTATGTCAAGAATTAAAAATTTTAACGGCATATTACCCTTATTTTTTGTTACTTTTCACCAAAATACTTTTAATTTCATAATAATTTATCTTAACTCTAGTCTTCTTTATTTTGAAGCAGCGTTGCTTTAACAGTATTTTTCAGTAGCATAGCTCTCGTCATCGGACCAACTCCACCAGTGACTTTCGTAATAGCCGATGCAATCTCTGAAACTGTTTCAAACTGAACATCTCCCACTAGCTTGCCATCTGCGCCACGTGAAACGCCAACATCAATTACCACTGCACCTGGTTTAACATATTCTGGTTTTATAAACTCAGCTCTACCTATTGCAACTACCAAAATATCAGCATTTTTGCAAACCTCCTGAATATTTGTAGTTTTAGAATGACAAATTGTCACTGTTGCATTCTTTGCTAATAATAAAATGGCCTGTGGTTTACCTACAATGTTGCTTCTACCTACTACAACGCAATTTTTACCTTCAATCTGAATATCGTTAGCCTCTAATAGCTCAACAACTCCAGAAGGAGTGCAGGGCAAAAATATAGGCCTGCCTATCATCAGATTACCTACATTTATTGGATGAAAACAATCTGCATCCTTTAACGGATTTATAGCTGCAATGACCTTGTCTTCATTAATATGCTTAGGAATTGGTAACTGAACCAAAATGCCATTTACATTATCATCATTGTTCAAAGTCTCTATCAGACCTATTAACTCCTCTTCAGAGGTAGTTGCCGGCAGCGCATATTCAAATGATTTAATTCCAATTTCTGCACAATCATTTTTCTTATGGTTTACATATACTCTTGATGCCGGATCCTCCCCTACAATTATAACTGCAAGACCAGTAATTATACCCTTGAGTCTTAATGCTTCAACCTCTTCCTTCAACTGGGCTTTAATTTTTCTGGCCAGCTCAGTTCCACTTAATACTTTAGCAGACATACATTTTTCCCTTTCAAATATTGTTCCTTATTATTTTTGTTTTATCGTAATTTTTTAATACATTTTATTTACCGTTTTTTCCTTGTCAAATTATTTGGCTTTTTATTCACTGATGCCTTAGGGCCAGTTTTATCACCCTGATCCCTTTGTCTGGAGGTTCCCATCTGTCCACTCTTGCTATTGAGATCTTTGGGGCCTCGTGAATCATTCTGAGCTGTTCCACCAATGCGGCTTTTGGGGCCTCGTTGCTCGTTCTGAGCCCTCTCATCCTTGCGGCTTTTTGGACCTCGTTGTTCATTTTGCGTTCTCTCATCCTTGCGGAGGCTTGTGCCTCGTTGGCCCTTCGGGTTTTTGGATCCATTTTGATCACGTTCATTTTGGCTCCTTTGTCCAGTTTTACCTCTAACATCCTTTGTCTGCGCATTTTGTGACTTTGTATCTGCATTGCCCTGCCACTTACCCCTCTGTGGCTTAACAAGGCAATTTGGTCCAAACCCAATTAAATCCTCTCTATTTGCCTCCTTCAAAGCTTCAATTACAAGAAAGTAATTCTCTTTTTTTCTATACTGCAAAAGAGCCCTTTGCATGGCTTTCTCTTTTGGTAATTTGGGAACATATACTTTCTTCATATTTCTTACATCATAGTCTGTGTAAAACATGCAGGTAGAAAGTGTGCCTGGAGTAGGATAAAAATCCTGCACCTGTTCAGGCATATAACCATGTTCCTTTAGGTACTCTGCCAGTTCTACAGCTGCATTCAAGTCACTTCCTGGATGGCTGGAGATAAGATACGGAACAACGTACTGCTCTTTATTTAGTTTTATGTTTATATCATAAAACTTTTTTACAAACCTTTCATAAATCTGGCGCTTAGGTTTTCCCATCTTCTCCAAAACTCTGTCCACAACATGCTCTGGTGCAACCTTTAACTGACCGCTTACATGATGCTCGCACAGCTCTGTAAAGAAGTCATTATTTTTATCTAGCATTAGATAGTCATAGCGAATACCTGAGCGTATAAAAACCTTCTTAACTTCAGGTAGAGCCCTCAACTTTCTCAATAAATCAAGGTACTCAGAATGGTCAACAATAAGATTTTTACAGGGTTCTGGATATAGGCACTGCCGATCTTTACAAACTCCACTTTTTACCTGTTTCTCACAAGCAACATTTCTAAAATTTGCAGTCGGCCCTCCAACGTCATGAATATATCCTTTAAACCCTTCTGACCATGTTAGCTTTTTTGCTTCATTGATAATGGAAGCCTGACTTCTTTTTTGAATCACCCTTCCTTGATGAAAATTCAGAGCACAAAAAGAGCAACCCCCATAGCAGCCTCTGTGGCTAGTAATACTGAACTCAACCTCTGTAATAGCAGGTATTCCACCAAGCTTTTCATATACTGGATGATAAGTTCTCTCATATGGCAAAGCATAAACCTTGTCCAGTTCTGCAACAGACATAGGCAACGTAGGTGGATTTTGCACCAAGAACCTATCTCCATGCTGCTGTACAAGTATTTTACCACTAATGGCATCCTGCTCGTTATATTGAATTTTAAAGGCTTCTGCATATGATTTCTTGTTTTCAGACACCTCTTCAAAAGATGGCAATATAGCAATGTTTTTTGTGCCCTTAGCATCAACAGCCTCTTTTATCTCGATAGGAAGTTCATCATAGCTCGCTAAATATGCACAACCACGAGTATTTTTAAGGCTAGCAATAGGTACATCTTTTTTAAGAAGCTTGGCTATCTCAGTGATAGGTATTTCACCCATTCCATATACTAGCAAATCTGCTTTTGAATCAACAAGAATTGACCGTCTTACCTTGTCGTCCCAATAGTCATAATGCGCAAATCTTCTAAGACTTGCTTCTATTCCACCTATAATTACAGGTGTATCTTTGAAAATTTCTTTAATTTTATTGGCATATACAATTACTGCCCTATCAGGTCTATGTCTACTTTTTCCGCCTGGAGAATAGAGGTCTGTAGACCGCTTCTTTTTGCTTGCAGTATAGTGATTTACCATAGAATCAATTACACCAGATGAAATAAGGACTCCATATTTGGGGCGCCCTAATTTTTTGAAGTCTTGACTGTTTTTCCAATTTGGCTGTGCTATAATCCCAACCTTGAAGCCTTCGCTTTCCAGAACCCTAGTGATTATTGCATGCCCAAAGCTAGGATGATCTACATATGCATCCCCACTAATATATAAAAAATCAAGCTGTTCCCAGCCTCTTTCGTTCATATCCTCATAGCTTATCGGTAAAAAACTCATTTTTAGTATTTTCCTTTTTCTTTATATTTAAATTGTCATTTTAATTTATTTTAACACAAAATCTTTAGGAATAAACTATGAAACAAAATTAAATGCCCCAGAATTAATTCTGGAGCACATTAAAATTTAGAATGTTATTTCACTCGTTTAGGGATAATGTCATATTCATTTATCTTGGAATCAGCACTTATAATATAATCTTTTACAATTTCTTTTTCAATGCTTTAATAAATTCGATAATACCTTTTCCTGCAACAGCGCCCTGTCCAACTGCAGTTGCTATCTGTTTAAAACCTCCTGTACAGTCTCCAGCAGCAAAAATGCCTTCGATATTTGTACATTGGTTATGATCAACCACGATTGCATTGTTTTCTACTATGATTCCGAGTTTTTTAGCAAAATCAACACTTGAAGCTGACCCGTAAGCAACGAATAATCCATCTACTTTCTGAATTTTCCCATCTTTGAAGTGAATTCCCTGTAAAAATTCATCACCTGTGAGCTCAAGAATCGGTCGTGTGTTGACTTTAAATTTTCCTGCCTTGTCAGCCAAATCTGCGGTCACATCCAATTCTGCACCATTGGTAAACAGAGTAATATCCTTCGTGAATGTCTCAAGCTCCATTGCTTCATGTACTGCATAAGCACTATATCCTAATACACCAACACTCATATTTTTATAAAAGAAGCCATCACATGTAGTACAATAGCTGACACCTTTACCTTCAAAAGCTTTAAGACCATCTATATCTACCTTTTTCTGCGGTTGTCCAGTAGCAATAAGGACTGCCTTAGCATAATACTCACCAGTTATAGTGGAAACTTTAAAATGCTTTTCTTCATAAACTTCGGTGATAGCAGCAACCTCATCATTCAGTATTTTAACACCAAGGCTTTCTGCCTGCTTTTCACCAATACTAAGAAGTTTTTCACCGCTAATGGGTTCTTCTAAACCATAGTAGTTTTCTATCTTTCCAGCCTTTTCCAGAGAACTTCCTTCTCTACCAATTATCAGTGTTTTCAAGTTTGATCTCTGTGTATAAAGAGAAGCAGAAATCCCGGACGGCCCTTTTCCAATAATAATTACATCATACATATTCAATTGATCCACCTCTTTAACAAAATTATTAAAAATAAACTTTTGTTGTGATTTTCAATTATACCCCCTCTGGGTATAATCTTATTATATTACTAATTTATAAATATTTCAAGTAGGAATGAAGAAGAATATTCTCTATGTACTTAAAATTTAAAATTTACGAACTATTTAAATTAACTATTTTTATTATTTTATCAATCATGATCATTCTTATAGGTCATAGCCCATTACAACAATGCGCTTACAGGCATGTATTGTCAATAACAATTAGATGGGGGCCATAAATGCAGTGCATCTGTTGGGGTTGATTTAATTAGAAAGAGCTACTGTGTTAGCAGCAGCTCTTAATTTATAACAGTGTTAATAAAATGTATTAAAATTATTGAACCTTATACATTCCTTTACTTTCCATATACTGAAATATAGCTTCACCGTGTTTTTGTTCTTCCTTTTGTATATGATTTAACACATCACGAACTCTAGTATCTCTAAATTCAAAAATTGTAGTATTGTAAGCTCCTGAAACATACTTTTCTGTCATTAATAAATCTGTACACATGTCAGCATCTGATAAATTAATACCACTTGATTGTGTATTATTCACATTGGTGGTTGAACCTTGATTTCCCACCGTTTGCCCTGTACTTTGATTTTGCTGTTGATTCATTTGAGGGATTTTACCACTTAACAATTGATTAATGCTATCTAGATGTGTTCTTTCCGCTTGCCCATTAGCATTAAATATTTGTTTTAATTGGACATCTTTCGTTTGATTTGCATAATTTGTATATTTCTCTATACAAATTTGTTCATGGCTTTTTTGATCTTCTAGTAACATTCTTTCTTTTTGTGATAACGTTATATCCATAATACTACACCTCCATTATTATTTTGTATAAATATTATTTTGTGTAAATATTGTTAATTTATACATGGTGTAGTACCTGTAAGATTATATGACCTTTAAACTGCTTACTTCTTTTTCACAGACTTCCTCTTCTTTTACTTCCTTTTCTAGAATGTACTTCGCTGCATAATAGGCACCGCATAGACCATCAGGCGCTTTACCTCCACCAAAAGCATTAAAAGTTTCAATGACATCCTATACAAACCGTTGTCATCCTAAGTTTCCTTTCATTATGAGTTAGCATTATTTGAATGTTGCTTTAAAGTAAATTTCCAAATACAGTTATATTTTTCATTAGTTATATCCGGATAGCAACTTAGTACTTCTGTTTCAATACGCTCATCAATTGCTTTTGCAAACAAGCCATACTCAACAATTCCAACTGACTTACATGGAAAATCCGGCAATCCTTTTTTTCTTCTAGCCGCCTGTACTCTACAGGTTTTCACACGGTATATCAATGTGTTCTCATCTTCCGTTTCAATTTCATCTTCATTAAGGGCAGCATATAACCTAAAAGCTAGAGATTTTTTCAACCCTTCAATACCTGAACTCTCTCCAAGTTTGAGAAAACGAATGAGCCTTTTTGCTTCAACAACAGTAAACCTTCTCCAGGACTCTGTATCCATATCTATGGCTACATCCATCCCATACCTCTCTTCTATGGCAAGAAACCATGATCCATCATGTGCAAGCCAGTTCTTTGCATATATCTTATTTAGTTCCAAAAGTTCTTCTTTTGATAGTTCGTCAATATTATTTGCCTTCGTCATTTTACAATCTCCATTCTCCTCAGAAACTAGCGATTTCACTTCAATAGCTTACATAATTCTTCAATGAATCTATTCCAGTTCTTCCCCCCCGCGCACACCATTACTGATATGAACCGGGCTTAGTTAACTGGTTGGCAATCACCCATGCTACTTACGTATCAAGTATTCTTGTTTTTTACAGCAAATCTATCGCTGATAAATCCATCTTGCCTTCACTGTCTACAATTTCTGTATCCGCATGAACATACTCTCCTATTCATATTATGATTAATGTCCGCAATTACAGCCACCATCTCCATGACTATGTTCATGTCCAGAACAACCTACGTCACTGGATTTCAAGCTTCCCTCCATATAAGCGCTGATTGCTTCGTCAATATCTCCACTCACCCCGGATATAATTTCAATATTATTTGATACAAGATTCTGCCTTGCGCCTTCTCCCATACCCCCAGCCACGACGATATTTACCCCACGTGATGCAAGGAATGTTGGGAGAAGCCCATGTTGGTTTCCTTCTGTATTTATAATAGCTTTACTCTTTACCTGTGAATTTTCAATTTCTACGATTGTAAAGTTCTCACACTTTCCAAAATGTGAAGATACATTAGTTCCTTCTGATGCAATTGCAATTTTCATAACATTGCTCTCCTTTAAAACATCTAGATTTTTCTCAATATATAAAACAGCATCCATTAAATACTCATTATTAACCTTTTCTATTTCACCATTGTCGCATAGTTCTGCAACTGCTGGATCAATCGGCATCCTTCCAAGTACTTGTATACCCAATTTTTCTGCAATTGCATCAATTTTACTATCACCAAAAAGCTTTATTTCAGTTCCACAATCAGGACATTTTAAGTAGCTCATATTTTCAACAATACCAAGAACAGGTATGTTCATATCTTTTGCCATATTATAAGCTTTCTTAACTATCATTGAAACTAAGTCTTGTGGAGATGTTACAATAACAATACCATCTAAAGGTATTGTTTGGAACACTGTAAGAGGAACATCACCTGTACCTGGTGGCATATCCAAAAACAAGTAGTCAACCTCACCCCATATAACATCAGTCCAAAATTGTTTTACTACTCCCGATATCATCGGCCCTCTCCAGATAACAGGTTCATCATCTTTTTCAAGAAGAAGGTTGACTGACATCACACTGATATCGTTATGTGATTTTTGAGGAAACATTCCTAATTCGCTTCCTTCAACTTTTTTATTAATTCCAAATATTTTTGGAATAGAAGGTCCAGTAATATCAGCATCCAAAATACCTACCTTAAACCCCTTCCTGCGCATCATCACTGCTAACATTGATGTCACAAGTGACTTCCCAACTCCTCCTTTCCCACTTACTACACCCACTACCCTTTTAATAGAATTGAGCTCATTGGTTTTTTCAATAAAATCCTGTGGCTTGCTTGCGCAACCTCCTGATGTACATGAACCACCGCAATCCTCACTTCCACAATCTGTACTTTCACAACTGCAACCATTATCATTCATTTCTTTTCACCTCATGTTATCTAATATAGTTTTATTTCTGGCAAGCTTCACAATCCTCGCATTTTTCACAGCCCATGCGCTTACAATCTCCATTATGTTTCCTACAGCATGCTTTGCCTGCAGAAAGTTCATAATTTCCACCATCTATCCGAATAGTTTTACCATGGACAAGTGCATCTGCTGTTTTCTTCCTTGCAGCATTGATAATACGTTGGAAGGTTCCTCTAGATATATTCATGCTCTCTGCTGCACTGTCCTGCTCAATTTCCATATAATCTGACAGTCTGAGGGCTTCAACTTCTTCAATACCTAGAACGACTTTATCTTCGTTATGCAATTGTGGATGAAAACATGAATTTTCAGGTACAAAACCAACCATCCTACATTTCCTCGGTCTTGACATTCCATCGCCCTTTCATTATGTGCATATGCTCATAATTATATTACACTTGTTTTAGATACACGTCAATATTTTAAAATTTTCCCTCACAAAAAACAGCGGTGAAAATTCACCGCTGTTTTTTGAACTGATATATTGGTTTAATGTTCGTTAATTACTCAAGATTTCCTTTGACTTTATCAAAGTCATATCCTGAAACTATTTTACTTATATTTTTCATCATTGTTTCGGCAGGAACACTTTCAGGTATTCCGAACTTTTTATAGAACTCCTTTAGCTCTATTTTTGTAGCTTTAGCAGCATCTTCAATGGTCATATAGCCCTTAACCTCACCAATAGAAACACTTTCACCAGCTTTCACCTGTTCTGGCAAAAGCGGATACACTCCTGTTGCTTGAAAGGCAAAAATAGAACCGAAAAACACTACCATTACCAAAGCGATTACAACAATTGGCTTCACAGTTTTTTTACCTTGCTTACTCTCCAAAGCACCCGCTTTTGGACAATTGAGCACACAGGTTTGGCAATTGATGCACTCTGCGCTTTTAATTTCCTTAGTATGTTGTATATCTATATTCATTGGGCATCCCTTGTTGCAAATACCACAACTAATGCAAACATTTTCATTTCTTTCTACCTTGAAAGGACTGATTTTACCAATAATTCCGTAAAGTGCTCCCATAGGACATAGATATTTACAGAAAAATCTATCATAAAGAAGCGATCCTACTAGCGTCACCCCAAGTATAATTAAGCCAACTGCTGATTCACCCCATACACTTTCTAGACCTTCAGGCAAATGTGCATAGGCTGACCAAGGGTCATAAGGCGCCATCCACAACCCTGCTGTTTTCCATGCATAAAATACAGTAACAATAAGGATAATATATTTCAAATATCTTAGAGGCTTGTCTATTTTTGACGGTATGATGAACTTTCTCTTGAAAATCTTCTGTCCAATCTTGGCAAAAAATTCTTGAATAGCTCCAAAAGGACATATCAACCCACAAAAACTTCTTCTAAAAAGGATTGCCACTACAATAGTGATGCCAAAAAGAATCATCGTTCCTGCAAAAATTTTACTTATTAAACTTCCACTAGCAAATATCTGATATAAACTTTCAAGTCCACCGAAAGGACATAATGCATGAATTGACGGCGATTTCCCTCCGCCATTTGCTATGTGAAGATATCCAGCTATAGTAACGAGTATTGTAAATAGTGCTAAAAGTCCCCCGCGCAAACACTTTACCACCTTATTATTATTCAAATCTGACACCCCTTATATGCTTATTTAAAACTAAATGTTATTTTCCTGCGGAATCAATAACATCTCTTGTTCTATTAAATTCCTTTGTCCAGGACTTGACTTTTTTCGAAACTCAAAGAGAATAACCAAAACTAGAAATACTATAACTAAGAATCCTATAAGCACAGCTGAACCCACAACTCCTGTCTCATACACCCCAAAACCATGCCTCATTTTATTCCACCCCCATATATTGAAGGGGCAAAGCTGTAAAGCTTAAGATAGCTTTTAGCAGCTTTGCCTCAATACAACTATTGTCTACATCCCATTCCACGTCCCATACCTTGGCCTGTGCCACGGCCAGCTCCTTGACCATTACCAAAACCCATACCGAATTGCTTTCCTAGCTTTGCATTTCCAGTACCATCACAGGTTGCCTGGTTGTTTTTAATTGTATTGTAAATCTCATCAGCTTGTTGCTGTGTAATTTCCCCATCCTTTACCCTCTGATCCAGGACAGCTTTTCTTTGCTCTAGCATTTGCACTTGAAACTCATCCAGTTTATCTGCTTCCTTTGCAATAGTTCCATAAGTTTTGCCTGCTGCTCTTTCCTCATTTACGTCCGTAACACTCTTGCCTGTTAACACTGCAGCAATGTCTGCTGGAGTCTTGATGTCTGCAGCATAAGCTATTCCTGCTGTTCCTAAAACGCATACTGCTGCTACCACTGCTACAATTGTCCTAATATTTTTCATAAATCCACGCTCCTCATCTAAATTTTGGTTTGTTTATTGCAACTTCTTGATTTCATTATATTGAGCAAATGTGTCAAAACTTTGACAAAAGTTCGAAACAAATGTGTCATTTCAAAATGCCACAAATTTGTCACAAAGAGTTTTTATCCTCATGATATAATTAGGTAATAACTAAATAATAACTTCCCATTTTGGAATTTATTATTTAGTTGTTCCTAAGACTGGAGGGATTGAGTTGAACAAGTATATTCTCATCGCAGATGATAATGATGGAATTCTAGATATATTAAAGACATACGTTTTAAAAGAAGGTTTTGCTCCTCTACTTGCACATGATGGAGTCGAGGCAATGAATATTTTTGCGGAATATTCTCCGCTTTTGCTATTACTCGATGTAATGATGCCAAAGAAAGATGGTTTTGAGGTTTGCCGTGAAATTCGTAAAAGTTCCAATGTACCTATTATCATGATTACTGCTAAAGGTGAAGATGCTGACAGAATCATGGGACTAGACATCGGGGCAGATGATTACATTGTGAAACCCTTCAGTCCTGGCGAAGTAATGGCACGAATACGAGCCATATTAAGACGACTTGACATTCCAGAGGAAGAAAAGAAGGCTGTTATCCAGCATCCAGGACTGGAAATAAACATTTCTGATTATGAAGTTAAAATTAGTGGACGGCCTGTTAATCTCACTAAGAAGGAAATAGAAATATTATGGCTACTATCTACTAATCCAGGGAAAGTTTTTTCAAGGGATAACCTCTTAAATAGTGTATGGGGCTATGAATATTTTGGGGATGCCCGTACTGTAGACACTCATATCAAGCGTCTTAGAGCGAAAATTGATATACCTGATACTTTCAATTGGGATATAAAAACCATATGGGGAGTAGGCTACAAATTTGAGGTGAAATATGTTTAACAAAAAGATTGCATTCAAGTTAACTACGGGCCTTGTTGTAATTGTGCTATTGTCTATGCTTACAATAGGAATATTTTTTATTCAGATGTTCAGACAGTACACCTTTGATAGCAAAGAAAAAACAATGCTCGAAAGAGCGCACAATATTTCTGAAGTTATAGCTGAAAACACCCAGAGCAATGGTCAAATGCGTGGTTTCGGAGGATTTATGCGTTTCCTTGACACCCTTGCGGAGGCCAAGGTATGGATTACCGACGACAAGGGTAATCCTGCTGAAATATCCGGAATGGGAATGGGTATGGGAATGGGTATGGGAATGGGTATGGAAAGCACATTTAGTTCAGAGCCTTTACCAACCGAGGCCAAAGAAGTAATTAAGGAAGTTCTATCTGGCAAAGAATCTATTAGTGAAAGCTTCAGTAGCATATACAAAGAAGCCACTTTAACTGTTGGAGTTCCCATTCTTAACACTAATAAAAAGGTAATCGGTTCAGTGTTTTTACATTCACCGGTAACAGGAATAACTGAAACTCTTTATAAAGCTGTCAGCATTTTAACCATTAGTCTTCTTGCTGCGCTGCTCCTTGCAATAGGATTAGGTCTATTCTACTCTCTTCTTTTCACCCGGCCATTAAAAGCTATGAATCATACTGCAATTGAGATGACACGGGGGAACTATTCTGCTAGAACAGGTGTTGACCGCAAGGATGAATTAGGACAGCTTGGGAATTCTCTTGACCTATTAGCTTCAAAGCTTGGCTACACTATAGATCAACTTTTTCAGGAAAAAGGTAAAATGAGTGATATTATATCCAGTATTTCAGAAGGGATTGTGGCTTTCGATCTAGAATTAAACCCGCTAAACTTTAATATCGCTCTTTCTTCTATTATGAATAGACCTCTTCCCTATCAAAATGAATTATTAAAAGAAGATTTTAGAGACTTGAAAATTGATGATTCTCTTAGAGCGGTTATTGAGGAAAAGAAACCTTTACAAGTCAACAAGGATTGGATGAATAAAAAACTGAGGTTTACCTTGTCACCTATTTTAGATAATCAGGCCAATGTTACCGGAAGTGTTGCTTTGGTACAGGACATAAGTGAAAATGAACGTTTGGAACAATTACGAAAAGATTTTGTAGCAAATGTTTCTCATGAATTCAGGACGCCACTTACAGTAATTAAAGGTTCTCTGGAAGCTCTTGTAGATGGTACTGTAGACACAAAGGAGGATATTGAACGTTACCATCAGAGAATGCTATCAGAAACCCGTAGCTTAGAGAGACTTGTGGGTGACCTTTTGGAACTTTCGCACCTTCAGTCAGGAAAAATCTCTATAAACAAGGAAGAAGTTCATATTCCAAGCCTTCTATCTGATGTCGTAAAGAGCTTGCAAACAATTGCTGATAAAAAGCAAATACAAATAGCATGTACCGTACCCGACAATGTACCACCTGTTATTGCAGATTATGACAGACTTAGGCAATTATTTGTTATTTTTATTGATAACGCCATAAAATATTCTCCTGATAAAACAATAGTAACGGTAAGTATACACATTGGTAATACTCTTGAAGTATTAATTGAGGATCAAGGGTATGGTATATCTGAGGAAGAGCTCCCCCATATCTGGGATCGCTTTTACAAAGCTGACAAGTCACGTAAAGGCAGTGGTACAGGACTCGGTCTTGCTATTGCTAAACATCTTGTCCAGTTACATGGTGGCAAGGTATCTTTGCAAAGTAACGTTGGCAAGGGTACAACGGTAATCATTCATCTCCCAATTGAAATTGAATAACCAATACTTATTAAGTGATAACGAATACTTTAGTCATAAAATTCAAAGAAAAAGAGAATGCTTTCTTGCTGACATTCTCTTTTTTTTGATCACATTATTATTGTCAGTATAATGGGGTCAAAACCCTCGCCTTAAGGCGAAACCTTTAGGTCAACCTCCTGAGAGTTTAAAGAAAACTTCTTGTGGAACACTAAACAAGAGGTGATAAGATTTTGGAAAACTACAGGAAATCAGCACA
>DATCID010000257.1:0-50700 GCA_036507975.1 Ruminiclostridium sp. | reverse complement strand
GATAGCGTCACGGTCCAGATCAGTAGCAAAAATCTGCATGGAAAAATCTTGAGAAGGCTTTAATTGACTCAGCACCTCTTTGAAGACAATCGCTAAGGAGTACGCCTCTTCGCCGGTGGAACAGCCAGATACCCAAACCCGAAGCGTATCAGAGGGTGACCTATCAGCTAAGAGTGTCGGTATAACTTTGTCCTTTAGCAATTCCCACTCAATCGGTTCGCGAAAGAAACTGGTAACCCCGATTAAAAATTCCTTAAATAATAATTTCAGTTCCTGAGGATTCTCATTCAAAAAATGGACGTAGGTGGCTATGTCGTCAATTTTATGTATAACCATACACCGCTCAATTCTACGTTGTACTGTGTTTTTTTTATATGAAGAAAAATCATGGCCTGTATGTGATCGTAGCATAAGTATAATATTGTCCACATAACTCGTAAATTTGTCTCCCTGATCCTGATCAGAATCAGGCTTTCCCGTAAGCGACTTGTGCTCAAGATAGGAAATAATCTCTGACGGCAAAGTCTCCACCGGAGATATAGCATCTACTAAACCTGTCTTGCTGGCGCTGCGAGGCATGCCATCGAATTTAGCGGAGGACAGTTCTTGGATAAAAACTCCTCCTCCTTTTTCCTTAATCGCTCTGAGTCCCACTGTACCGTCGGAACCCATGCCTGATAGTATGACGCCAATACTGTTCTCCTTTTGGTCATCCGCCAAAGACTTAAAAAAGAAATCTATGGGCAAACGCAAATTGTGGGGTTCCATATATTCAAAAAGGTGTAGCACTCCGTATTGGATAGACATATCCATGTTTGGCGGAATCACGTAGACGCAGTTTGGCTGAGCAGATATGTTCTCAGTGACCTGAAAGACCTTCATAGTAGTAGCATTCTGAAGTAGCTCGACCAAAATACTCTTACGCATCTGTTCCATATGTTGAACGATAACAAAAGCCAAGCCGCTATTCTTAGGCACATTTCCCAAGAAAGTTAGCAGAGCATCCAAGCCTCCTGCAGAAGCGCCTATGCCAACGATTGTAAATCCTGATTTTGCTGCATCCGTTTCAGGAGCATTACTCTCAGAAAGTTTAATTTCTCCTTTTGTGTTAAGCTGATTATTCTGTTTCATCATAACTCTCCTTTCACTAATTGATACAGCACGCATCTATTTTTCTTCTTAATTATAACAAATTATTTGCAACCTGTGTAAAATAGTTAATTGATTTCATATGTTACTTTTTTACAGTGTGAGTTGACATAATAGATATATTTTGTTTGTTTCACATCACCAGTGCCTAAAACTTATGTGTTAGAATAATAAAAAACATGTTGCGATTGAAGTTTGGGCGCTGAGAAAACACTTATGCAAAGATTGTATAAGTGTTTTTTGCCTCTTCTCTTTAATTGCTCTAATTAATGATTTTTTACTTTTCTCAATCTACTTTCATAAAGATTTGTCATTACAAAGGCTAAAACAGATAATATCATAACATTAAATACATACTCATAAATATTATTAAATTTTCCTACATGTTCAACACTTTTAACATTTTCAGCAAGAGATTCCATAAAGACAACAAGCCCTGCAAAACCAAGTACTATAATAAACCTACGTAAGGGTTTCTCACCAAAATAATATGCAAATATGATACCACTACCTGTGCCCCATAGCGCATAAAAGAATGGGATTCCGAGTATAGGCAAAAAGCTATTGTTAAATTTATATAAATTAAGTGAAACAAGCCAATAAGTCGCACCAAAAAGAAGAAGCCCACTTAATATTCCAATTGGAAACAACCTTTTTATATCTTTAAGCCGAATAAATGCAAAAATATAACCCCAGCCTATTATAGAGTAAACTACATGTGGGTATTCTGTAAAAAACTTTAAAAACATATTTTTTCTCCTCTATTTCCAATATTTTTATTACTATCGTCTGTTTAATTTCAATAGTATTAGTTCCTTTAAAACTACGGCAACATTTTTATTATGCCTGAATTATTAAAATATATTACTTTATTTAATAGATTCAGTATTAAAACCATCGGTGGCATATTTCTACAGCTAATTAAAATATGTTTGAATTAAATTCAGAATAATTACACATAATAATAAAATTAATAATATTCCATATTAAACTCTATATTATGAAATATTCAAATGAATGAGAGTTTAAAGGGAAAGCGAAGCTTCCCACAGCAAAGGCGGTTTTTATTATGGAAAGAAAGTCTCTGAAGGTAGCAATTCTTGGTGCAGGTATCTGCGGTTTATCATGTGCAATAGAGCTTGAAAAAAATGGAGTTGTACCTTTAATTTTCGAAAGGAGTTGCAACCCTGGATGGATGTGGCCTTCTGTTTCGTTTTGGCCTAATGTTTTTTATAATGTGTTTGGTGAACCACGCAATTATTTATTAGAGCAATATAAAATTGATTTACTCCCATTGGGAGTAATAAATAAAATGACAATGAAGTCACCGAACAGAAAGGTTGAAATTAAAGGAAATCTAGGTTGGTTCATGTCTAGAGGGACACGTGATAATTCTTTGGCAAATCAACTTATTAGGCAGCTTACTCAAACAGCAATATATTTTAATTCAAAAGAAGATTACAAGAATCTCTCTGAAAGATTTGATTATGTTGTTATCGCTACAGGTAAAGACTCTGAGGCACGAGAATTGGGTGTCTGGGAGGATGAGGGTATTGTTAATGTAATATCGGCTAATGTTGTTGGTTCATTTACTCCTGGAACAGCAGAAATATACTTTAATACAGATTATGCAGGTACTGGTTATGGAAGAGTCACCCCTTTTAGCTCTTCATCAGCAATAGTTAGCTTATGTACCATAGGGAAAAATGAATTAGATTTGCTACAATGTTTTAGAGACTTCATAAGAAAAGAAAATTTAGACAAGAGTGAGTACGTTTTTAGGTTTTCACCTCCGCCCTTTACTACCGGTAAAGTGAATAAATTTAAAGTGGGTAATGTATTGCTGTCAGGCAGAGCTGCTGGATTGACAGAAAGAGTGCTTGGGTGTGGTGGTTTTGAAGCATTAGTCAGTGGTACTTTGGCGGCCAAGGCTATAGTAAGTGGAGAAGATTATGATACTTTAGTTAAACCAATTAAAGACCATGTCGAAAATATCTCAGCCTTCAGAAAAATAGTAAACAAGTTCAATAATGAGGATTTTGATAAACTGATTTCAAACCTTGAAATTCCTGGAGTTAAACAGGTTATCTATAATTCAGGAATTAGTTTTACTGATATGGTCGGAAAAGTGATTAAGAGTATACAAAACTAATCAGTAGGATTACTATGAATGAATTACTTGTGTAATCCATAATTTTAGCGACTTTATTTTTAAAATTTGAATTACTATTGGCTTTTTTTAAAAATAATATATATCTGAGAACTCAATTTCTGTTTTATCAATGCTATTTACCACCTTTTGAGAAGTAATTTGTTTCTCAAGGCAACTGATATTCTGCTGTCCATCTAAAACTATGATAGGAAGAGTAATAACAAATTCTGTTCCCACGCCTAGTTCTGACTTTACATCTATTGATCCTTTATGCATTTCAACCAGCAATTTAGCAAGATATAACCCAATTCCACTTCCCTCGCTTTTTCTATTAATCGAACTGTCCACCTGTTTGAAATGTTCAAAGATCATCTTATGGTCTTCTGGCTCTATACCTATTCCAGTATCCTTCACAGAGATTATAACATTTTCACCATCCTCATACATTTTTATAAATATACTTCCTCCAGGGTTTGTGAACTTCACTGAATTTGAAAGGAGATTCAACATAATTCTTTCAATAATATCAACGTCACAAGCTATAATCCTCTCCTCTATGCTTGTATCAAATAAAATATTTATTTCTCTCTCCTTTAGATAGCCTATCACTGATAATGAAATATCTTCAACTATATTAACTATATTATTATTTGTCATATTTATATCATAGAATGACGTGGTAATTTTGCTTACATCAATAAGATTATTAATAATCCTTAATAACCTATAACTGTTTTTCTTAATTATTTCTAATTTTTTATCTATATCGTTTTTATTATAGTAGACATCTTCATTTTTCTCTAAATTGTTTGACAACTGAACAGATGCAAGAATTATATTTAAAGGAGTTCTAAATTCATGAGATACATTGGCAAAAAAATCATTTTTTATTCCGTCACATTTCTTTTCATATTGCTGCAATCTATTGAATGCGATTACTAGGTCTCCTATTTCATCATTCGATATAACGGGTATTTCCATTCTACTTTTATTAACTGCACCCTCTGGAATTTCCAAGAGACTATTTACAACTTGTGATATATCATTAGAAATAGATTTTGAGAAGAAATAAACTACTAAAGCATTTACTAAAAGTAAGCAAATCAAAGCTACTAAAAAAACGTTTACTGTTTTTTCAGAGACTACCTCAAATTTTACACCTGCCACAAAGTATTGATCATTTATTTCCACCTTTTGTATTACGCCCTGTATTTCATTGGTATTCCCATAAACTCTATTCCCATCTACAGGATTATTTATAGTGTAAATGAAGGTTGGTGAATTCACAGAATCATCTGAGGTTATTATATTACCCTCTGGTGAAACAACAAAATATGTAGTTTTAATACCCTTTAATTTTATGAAAGTTAATGTATTTAAAAGCATTTTAGAATCTTTAATATCATTTAAGTCTGTAAGTTTCTCCTGAAGTTGTAGCTTATACGATTCAAATAACACGTCACCTTTTTCCTCAATTACTTGTGAATATGCAAGTAGTGCCATAAGAAGACTCGTTGCAATTATCATCGGTATAATTTGTAAGCACATCTTGGTTTTAAGAACAACCCTTATACCATCTAGACAAGAATCAAGGTATGTGTCGAACAATATTCTTGAAAATATCTTTTTTGCAAATGTATACGAAACCACTGCTGAAAAGAAGCTAAAAGAGACCACTATAATATTAATCTTAAAAATAGGAATCATTGGAAAGTTAATTATTATTCGTACTGCAATGCTTACTAAAGCTGTTGAAAAAGTCATTATAATCATCTGATAAATAAAGACTTGATAAGGTAAATTGATACTCTTTTTTCTTATCTCTTTTACCTTCTCCAAATCAACTTTTTTCGTAAGTAATAATTTGCTCCAATTATCAATATCTTTAAAAAGTATTTCAAAAACAATAGTGCCGATAATTATTGCTATTAAACATCCTATTATAAACTGTGTATTATAGCTTGACCCCACAGTTTTACTGATTTCGCATACATTTGCACCGTAACCCATAAGAATCGGAATTAGAAAATATAGTGCTGCAGCAGTAATGAGATTTACAATATTATAAACCGAGATAATACAAAACTTACTGTGCTTTATAATAAAACTATCTATATGACTATTTATGACCTTTCTATACTTTCTAATTACATGCCCTTTGCTTATCGTTTGCATTTTAGCCTCCCTGTTTAAGCTAATCTAAAATGTCTGAAAGCTGACAGGATAGCCTGTCCAACAATAGACCGATATAATTACCACAATATATTGAAAGAAAAATGCGTCCCTATAAAAATGTTGCTAGTATCAACACCAGAGACGTCTCACTAAAACCCTTATGGTAATTGTATCAAAATATAAGCTAATTGAAAAGACTAATAATGTAGTTTTATGTCTAATTATTATAGTCGATATTATGTTCAAAACTATACATTTTCCCAATGCAAATACATCTCATTTACTTCCACAACTTAATATATTCCATTAAATCCCTTGCTTTCTCTACTGTTTCTGAAACTATATTTAAAAATACGCCTTTATGGGGAAGCTCATACATTATGCAATCAATATCTTCATGATCTAAATCCCCCCATATAATAAGATTCTTTTTTGAGAGAATTCTTTGGAAAACCGGTATCATTTGTTTTATTTTAGGACCTCCTACATCTTTATTTACCTCAATAACCTTCAATCTCTCAATTTTCATAAGTTTGTCAAGAATAAAGAATGATGCAGGATGTAAGTGTACTGATGTATAATCATAACCTTCACAGATCTTTTCATTTGGCCCTTTTAAAAAATCATTATAATATGAAGGTGACAATATCGCTGACAGATCCTCCTGGAACCAAATGCACTTTCCAGGTGACCACAAGTGATAAAATCCCATAGAATATCCGCCTTGAAAATCGGATATAGCATTATACTGGCTTCTAATTACATTTAGGAAAACATCTGTTACTTTATAAAAAGCTTCCTTCATCTTTTCTGGTTCCTCAAACATTGCATATACAAGCTGTGATTGTCCTATTACAGCACCCAACATATCTGATGAACCCCTTGTAATAGGCTGTCCAATGGGAAATCTGCCCTCGGACAGCTTGTGTAGCTTTTCTACAAACTCCATATATTTCTTAAACCATGGATTTTCCTGATCAAATTTTATTTTATCCAGATCTTGCATTGATTTAGCACACGGATGGCTTATAAAGCTGTTTTCAGTCCCATATATCTCACAGCCGATTATTGCCTCCATCCAGGGAATCCCAGTAAAAGGCTCTGCTGTCCAAAATGCATCCTGTCCAGTTGATGTAACTTCCTGATACATGCGTTCATAATCTTCAAGAAAAGAATCTACATTAATCATATCTGGTTTTATCTCTTTACCATTAACCAAAAGGCTACGTGCTGCTTTAAATTGACTGCTAAAAAAGTAATCTCCTATTCTGAACGAAACTATTGGGAATTTTAAATATTCCCTGTTCCAGTACGCATTATGAAGTAATATTCTATCTTCAATGCTATTCATTAGTTTTACTCCTCTTAACAATCATAATATTAGATCAGGTGCCTCACAAAATGCTCTAAACACCTCATCAGTTACATCAGCAGGTACTTCACAGCCTGCGCTGAGTATATACCGTGTGCCTTTTGCCCTTTGAATACATTTTAGTGCTTTACTTTGGCATTCTGCTGGTGTTGCAAAGAGCATATCTTCTACAGGGTTAATATTTCCCTTAAATGCTTTTCCAGCCTTTCCATAATTATTGATAGCTAGTGAAAGGTCTACAAGGTGGTCCACGTTAAAAAGATCTGCTCCGGATAAAACCAAACTCTCCAGGAGGTTAACTGTATTTCCACATATATGGAGCTTGACAAGACCACCCGCTTTGTGAACTGCTTCGCACACCCTTTTCTCATAAGGAAGGGCAAATTCACGGTACAATTCTGGTGAAATAAGGGATGCAGTCGCATCACCAGCTCCAATCATTGGTGATCCCACTTCTACCTGAGCTACTGCAAACTCGATAACTATATCCGTTAAAAAATCCAAAAGTTTATGAGCCAGTTCTGGCTCATCATATAGCATCATCATAAATTCTGAAACACCACAGACTGAGCATGCTTCAGCGAATGGCATATCTACCCAACCGAGGACCATGCATTTATCCCCAATTGCTTTTACCATCTCAGATGTTCCCATAATCCGATCAGCCATTCGTCCCTTGGGATTAGTAACATCTGGTTTTTTTAAATGCTTAAAATCATTTTCATCTTTAACGAGATGTCTTGCAATGTAGGGAGGTTTATCTTCAGGAAACACTATATCGCCACCAAGATCAGCTGAAACTCTGAAAGCATCTGAGCAAGCCGTTATCGCATCAATTTTAAACATTTCCTTTACCTTCAATTGTGATTCTGCAAGAATATGCCCATTCGATGCAAATTGGCGGTAGCTAACACCATATCTTTTTGCTGAAAAGGACATTAACAAAGGAAACACTGGTACCTTGTCACTTTCCATGCCATTAATAACTGCGATAAAACGCTCTTTATTGTTCATTATTCCTCCTTCATTTGGTAATATTTTATACAATCCTATAAATTTATAATACTATTTATAGTACTATTTTTCAAGTACAATCATAGCATGCCCATTGATTTTCGGAATGTTAAAACTGATAAAACCATTTTCATCTTTGAATTCCAACTCTTCAATATCAGGTGCCAGGTATACCTTTTTTACTTCGAAGGGAACATCTACAGACATATCTATATTATATAATGGTATTACATCCTCAATTATTTCAATCTCGCATCTTTTGATAATTGGATAATGCAAAATATGCACAACCCTTCTTCCTTCCTCTTTTTGATCCATAATAGATACCTGAGCAGTAGAAGGAAGATTTGAAGATACCATTCTTTTCCCTAACAGTAAATCCAGGCAGTTGGAAACTATTTTTTTAAAAACTAAATTGCCATGCTTCTTATATGCTCTAAAAATAGGGTAAGCAATATAAATTATGTTATCCTTTTTAACAACTGCGGCATACTGGCTCTCCTTATCAGGAGCAGCATGCTGATGGCTCATAAAATGATTCCATGCCCTGTCAAAATATGGGTGTACAACCTTTGCCAACACCTGGCAATTAGAGGCAGTTATTTTTTTACCTCTTTCATACATTACATAGTCTGTCTTATATAAATCCTTGTCTATTTTATCACCTATCCGCAGATAGGTATCACTATATTCAGAATCCCCATCATAATCTACACCAAGATCTATCGCAAAACTCTCATCATTAGCCTTTAATCCAGACTCTCCCGTTAATAATATTTTTCCCCCATGGCTTAAATAGTCAGTTACCTTTTGGGTCAATTCCTCATCAAATCTTACCTTGTCAGGAAATACAATTAATTCATATTTATTAAAATCAACTTCCCTGTCAATTATCTGAAATTGTCTTTGATCCTCTAAAAGAGTCTGCATTGCAGCTTCAAGGTTCTTAATTAATGGTCTGTTAGCTCTTCCATATTCACCATCATTAACTATGAAAAGTGCTATATTATCTACTGGGGTTGCAAACTTACACCAAGGTTCCTTTTTCTCAATTTGCTCAAATACAGAACCTATCAAATCATATGTTGCTTTTTCCAGTCTTCCTCTTGGATGTAGCTGATCGCCTACACCTACCTTTGCGCCGTTTGCAATCATGCTAAAGCATTCATATTCCAGCGCAGCTTTGTTCTTGAAACCACCAAAATCAGCCCATGACTTATGAAACTTACCATTCATTCCTACTATTTCTTTCCCAAAAATCTGATTATAACGAATAAACATAGGAAAATGATTATATCCCCACATACCAGATGGCAGAGACTCAATATCAATTTGTGTGCAATAATCAAGTTCACCTCTAAGACTTCTCTCCGGGTTTGCCTCTATCCTTTGCCTTCCATTAAAAACCACAAGCGCATCTGGTTTATTCTTTTTAACAAGATTATAAAGTCTTTTCATGGCTTCTCTTAAAACCTGTAATGTATGTGTTCTTCTATCCTCTATATTAGTTGGATCAAGGCCTTTTTTTATCGTATCTCTTATACAATTGTTGCAGGAACATCCATCTTCACTGTACATAACTATATCAAACCAGAGACCGTCAGCATCATAGTTGTCCATTATTTCCTGTACCTGTGCACATAGATAGTCCATATACCCATTATTTAAGCACAACCATTTCCAACCTGTATATTCATTTCCGTAGGGTTCCCTACCTACTATCTTACCATGGCTATCAATCTGCAACCATTCTGGATGCTCATTTGCGGCATATTCATCCCATACAACAGTCGTATATATTGGACATTTTATATTTTTTTTATGAAGCGCACTTATCATTTCACCTAAAATATCCTGTTTCATTGCAGGATGAGCTGGTCCCACCTTTGAAGGATAATAGCTCATTCCATGATGGCATTTTGCAAAAATATTTATTGACTCTACATGGGCTTTCACCAAGGTTTCCACAAATTCATCAGCATTAAAATCTACTCCCACGTCAGGAATCAATGGTGATGTATGAAAATCAAGATGTATTTGTCTAAACGGTAATTCTCTCATTTTATTTTCTTCTCTCATTTTATTTTCTCCTCTTCTTTCTAAGCACCTTACTTAGTTAGGTTTATCTAAACGCGACCTCATGCCGCAGCTAACCCTTAACAGCTCCGGCAGTCATTCCTTTTATAATATTTTCCTGGAGAAGCAGGTAAATCACAAGCGTAGGTAATATACTTATAATTACTGCTGCACACTGTCCGGGATAATTTGCGAACTGATCCCCTGCAAAATTTATTAACCCTAAAGAAATAGTCTTCATCGCAGTTCTTTTTAGTAAAACTAGTGCAAGTATAAGCTCGTTCCATGCTCCAAAAAAAGATAGTATAGCCATAGTTGAAAGAGCTGGCAGCGATAATGGCATTATAATTTTCCAAAAAAGACTACCGCCACTGCATCCATCAATAATAGCAGCCTCTTCAATTTCCTTTGGTATAGCTTTCATAAATCCGGTTACTACAAACACAAAATATGGAATACCAAAAGTTACATAACATGCAATCATAAATATATAACTGTTATATCCATTTACACTTTTAGCAATTAAAGCAATGGGTATCATCACTGATTGCATAGGAATTAAAATACCTACCATAAAAAATATTATAATTAGCTTTTTAAATTTAAACGCAAATCTTGCTAGTATAAAAGATGCCATGGCACCGATAATTACCTGTATAAATACCGTTACAGTTGATATAAATAAGCTGTTGAAAACATATGTCTGTATCTTCATCTGTGTAAATAGTTCAGTATAATTCGCAAGCTGAATTTTTTTAGGAAGACCAAAAATATTACTGAACATATCACTTTGAGTTTTAAGTGAGGATATTAAAGTAAAATACAGTGGATATATAGTAAGGAATGTCCAAAATAATAAGATAAGGTACGAAGTAATTTTTCCAGGGGCTAATTTTTTTAGTCTTTCAATCATCTATTATCACCCATATTCTTTAATTAGAAGTATTTTCTTTAAAGACTTTCATATATACAATTGCTGAAATGGTAACCCCAAATATCAATACTAAAGTACTTATTGCACTTCCATTTCCGAAGTTATCTCCTATAAATGACTTATAATACATAAGACCAATTGGTACTTGATTGATATCATTGGGTCCAAAGGTTCCCGAAGTTAAAACATATATTAGGTCAAATGTTTTCATGGTTTGTGTCATAATAAGGACAATACACACACCTATCATTTCCCGTACCAAAGGAATAATAATCTTAAAAAAAACTACAACACCATTTGCACCATCGAGCTTTAGAGCCTCAAATATATCCTCAGGTATACCAAGTATAGCCGCCAGTAGTATAACCATGTAAAAACCTACATGGATCCAGCTGTTTATAAGTATAATACTATTAAAGGATGTACTTGGATCTGTAAGCCAAGCCTTCGTTAGGCCTTCAAGTCCTACACTGGTTAATATGGAATTGAGAAGTCCGTAATTTGCTGCAAGAATTAGCTTCCATAAAAGAGAAATTGCTGTTACTGATAAAATCATTGGAAGATAAAAAGTTATTTTAAAAAATCTCGTACCTTTAAGTCCAAGACTAAGCAAATATCCGATAAGAAGAGCTATTGGAAGTTGTGTTATAAGACTTACAATTAAAAACCGCATAAGATTCCTGATGGACAGCAAGAATACAGGGTCTTTAAATACTTCAAAATAATTATTTAGTCCATAAAATTTAAATTCGGAGCCACCAATACCCTTCCATTTATAAAACGAAAGAAATATACCTCTAAAAGCAGGATATATCTCTAAACATAGATAAAATGCTAAAGCTGGCATCAAAAATAATATGATTATCTTTTTACTATTTTTAAAGTTTAACATCTGCCATTGCCCCCAACTATTATTTATTAGCAGGGAATGAAAAACACTCCCTGCTATCATTTGTTATGAATTACTTATTTAGCTCAATTTCCTTATCCATTTCTTGGGCTGCTTGTTCAGCTGTTAGCTGTTTGTTTAATAATCCTACACTAACATTTCTTAACTTGTTAAGCATTGTTGGCAAAGTATCTCTCTCTGTCAAATCTCCTGCAAATTCCTTTGCATTTGCCAATTGGTCAACGAATTGTTGTTGAAGAGGCTGAACATCAATTTTATCAGTAATTTTTACAACTGGAATAATTGCATTAGCCTTTAAGAACTCCTTTTGTCCGTCCATTCCACAGAATGCTTTTAATAACTTTATTGCTGCTTCTTTGGTTGCTCCTGTAAGTTTCGAATTCAAGCTGTAAACAACTGAACCGCCACCGTAGACAGAGTCTTTAAATTCAGGTTTTTCACTAAAATACGGCATTGGAAAGAAACCAACTTTTCCTTTTATCTCGGATGTATCGCTTTCAAACAGGCTTGTATATACATTTAAGCTAAAGTTCATCGCCGCTTTTCCAGTCATAAACATATTCTGTTCCAGTGAAAAGTCAACCGATGCTGGATTAGGTCCAAATGCACCTAGATCTCTTAATGTCTCAATTCTCTTGAATGAATCAACTGTAGTATCTACATATTTAACTTTTCTTTCTGCTAGATCTTGTCCTAATTTTGTACCATACATCTTATAGGCTAAAGCAGTTTGTAAATGTTGAACTCTCCAACCATCTTTTCCACCAATAGCCCATGGTATTGTACCTGTATCTTTTAATTTCTTAACTACATTTATAAGTTCGTCCCATGTCTTTGGAATCTGTACTCCAGCTTTATCGAAAAGATCTTTATTATAGTAGAAGCCTGCTGTTATATTGTTAAAAGGCATACCATATAGTCCTTCAATATCTTTAAATGCAAGGTTTGCAGACTTAAACTGTCCATCTAAAAATATACCTTTAAATGCAGTGTCTTTATCTAGTACTTCTGTCAATTCCATAAGCTTCTTAGCTTTTACTGCTTCGTAAACCTCACTTCCTCCCCAATTTGTGAATATATCTGGAAGCGTATCGGAAGCTATTTCAGTTTTCAACTTATCATGATACTGGGTTGCTGCCATATTCTCGTCTTCAATTGTAACATTAGGATTGTCCTTTTTGAATTTTTCAATTACTGCATTTCTTACTGCAAACATAGGGTCTGTAGTACTGTAATGTGTTGCATACCTTAATGTTACTTTTTCAACCTTAGCAGGATCGTTTTTTCCGCATCCAAACATAGAGATTACTGCTGTGAACATCACTACCACTAATAAGATACTTACAATTTTCTTAATGCTTTTTCTCATGTGATCTCCTCCTTATAATTTATATACTCATTATATAAATTATTTGATTTTTATTAAATATTCAGAATTGTTATTTATGTTCTAAAATTGCTAACATGTCATTGCAAAATTATTAAATAAAAAAAGAGATACCTTAATATTTAAGATATCTCTGGTGCTTAACTATGGTTTTTATATTCTATTGGTGTCATACCTGTTACTTTCTTAAATAATTGATTAAAATGACTTGTGTTTTTAAACCCCAGTTCTTCGCAAATCTCATAGTTTTTATGGAAAGAACCCTTTAGCATTTCCTTTGCCTTTTCAATCTTCACAAAGTTTATATATTTATTAAAATTCACGCCTTCTATTTCTTTAAATACTCTGCAGAAATGGCTTTTACTAATATAGAATTTTTCAGAAATATCCTCTAGAGATATCTTGGCTGCAAAATTCTCATTTACATATTTTTTTACATCGTCAACTATTTTTTTGCCACTTGTATTATTATAATCCATATTCTCTATACAGATTTTAATTAGTAAATCTATGATATGCGTCTCCACTTCCTTCATATCATTATAGCTATTAACATCATCTATTACCCCTTGTAAATCTGATATATGGGTTGACTTTTGCCATTTGAAATATCGTTTTATTGAGATCAAAAGTTCCTGGAGCAGAGGTTTAATGCTGTCACAACTTAAAACTCTGTTATTAAAAATATCTTCAAAAAACATTTCAACATACTTCTTTATATTAGCTTCATTGCCTGTTGTTATTGAATTGATAATCTGCACCTCAAGGTTTAATGGATACTTCAAAATATATTTAGCCATGCCCAGTATACGGCTGTAGTCTATAACCATATTCCTTCCAAAAGTAATTCTATACTTTAATGCTTCACTTGATTCAAAATAGGACTTACTAATACTGCCTGGCCCCTTGGATTTAAGCCCTATACCTATGGTACAGGTTACTTTATATGAGTTGAAAAGAAAACTCCGTACTTCCTGAAGGAAATCATCTTTCCCATAAATACTTTCCTCACCACTAAAAATAACTATAATATCGCCTGTGTTATTTAAGAACAATTCCCCACTATAACTTATATAGAAAATATCTTTACATTTTTTAAATATTTCATTTTTAAGTAAATTAAACTCCGTACTTATGGCTTTTAATTTCTTCTTATGATCGAGCATAATTAAAGCAATACAAAAATATTCCTCTATGAAATTTATATTTAATTCTTCTATACTACTGCTATATTGTTCCTGTGAAATATTACCCTCTAGAAGTCTATTGAGAAAATTATTTTTAGCACTATCTTTCAAATTCCGTTTTGATTCTTTTTCAGAAAGCTCCTTTAATATTTCTTCTTTCACAGTCAAAAGAGCTTTCATAACTTCCTCTTCTTCAGCAGGTTTCAATATGTATGCACTTGCTCCGCAGCTTATAGCAGACTGAGCATACTTAAAGTCATCGTATCCGCTTAATACAATTACTCTTACATTTATTAAATCTTCCTTTATTTTTTTCATCAAACCAATACCATCTATAATTGGCATTCTTATGTCAACTACTATCACATCTACCGGATTTTTCTTAATTAATTCCAAAGCTTCAAGACCATTACCCGCTTCACCAACTATTTCAAAACCAATTGATTGCCAATCAATCAGGGCAATAAGGCCTTTCCTTAGTAATTCTTCATCATCAACTATTAAAGTTCTTATCATAATACTAAAGCACCAGCCCCTCTTTTTGCCTAGGTATTAATATTTCAACAATTGTACCCTCGTTCTCGTTGCTGCTTATATTAATTCCATATTGTTCTCCATAATATAGTTTTAATCTTTCATTAACATTATAAATCCCTATGCTGAGATCATCAATATGTCCTTTGTAGTTCATAAGGGAATAATTTATTTTCTTCAATTTTTCTTCATTTATTCCAGAGCCATTATCAATTACTTGAAGCTTTATGTTTTCGTTCTCTAAAAACCCTCTAATTATTATAATTCCCTTGGATTCAATTTTTTCAAAAGCATGGTATATGCAGTTTTCTACTAAAGGTTGTACTACGAGCTTTACAATGTCACATTCTAAAATATCATGATCCATCTGGAGGAGTAACTCAAATTTATCCTTATATCTGATTTTCTGTATATCCACATAACTTCTTACGTGATCAAGTTCATCTTTAATAGTAATTATTTCCTTGCCCCGGCTTATACTCAGCCTCATAAGCTTTGCAAGAGAAGTTGTCATTTTCATAATATCCTTTGCCCCAATTAAGATTGCCATAGAGTTTATAGAATCCAGAGTATTATATAAAAAATGTGGATTAATTTGTGCTTGGAGCGCTTGAAGTTCAGCTTTTCTTTTCAGCCTGTTTTCTTCATTTATATTAACCATTAATCTATTTATTCTTGCTATCATTTCATCAAATTTTAAATACAACACCCCAATCTCATAAGAGCCTGTCTTATTATGACTTAAGGATGCAAAATTCCCTTCCTTTATAAGTGACATATGACTCACCAAATTTCTTAGGGGTTTTGTTATGTTTGAAGATAAAATAAATGAAATTATTACTGCCAATAATGTACAAAACAGTATTAAAAATATCGTAATTTTTCCAATATTTGATAACTGGCTTGTTAGATTCTTTAATGGCACAGCACATACTACATACATTTCCGAGGTTGTAACCGGGTTGATGGAAATCAAAAATTTTTGGGTATTTATCTTTTCAATTGTGCTGTAGGTCTTCTCAATCTTTTGACCACCTATTAGTTTGTTTAGAGTATTTTGAAACTCATTATCCTTGTTATATGAATATTGGATGTTCCCACTTTTATCAACAATGTATGCAAAAGAATCATTCCCAAGGTTTACACTTTTAAATATATCATCAATTTTATCGATATTAAAATTAACAATAACAAAGGCTTGAAACTTGTTGCTGTCATCTGGTGTATAAATACTCTTTACTACTGAAAAAACATTCTTGCCAGTATTGTTTGACGTAGTAAATGGAAGCACCTTTGAATTCAAGTAAATATCTCGAATATTATAGTAATCTGCAATTTTCTCCAACTTTTCGTTTGAATAGATATTAAAACATGAGGTCAATACTTTTTTATTATAAAGAATACAGATATCGTCTATATCCCTTTTATCTATAAAAACATTGAATAGTGTATTCTTTATTTCAGCTACGTTGGTATTTATTTTAACAGTCTGAAAGTAATTACCTACATATCGTATATATGAATTTAGAGCAAGCGAATTTGTGGTTTTGAGCATGTCATCGAAATAAAAGTCAATATTTGTACATAACTGACGTGTAAGATGCTGGTTATATAATGTGCTGTCCTGTATTATGACCTTGTATGAAAGATAATAACTGCTGCTTCCTAAAACAAGTAATGAAATAAAAATTATCACCGAATACCATGATATTAAACGTGTTTTTAATGTAGGGGCTTTCATATCGGATTTTTTATTCATTTTGATATCCTTTTCACTAAAAATTTAGCTTTTTAAAATAGCAGACATTATTCTACACTCTTAAGATATCTGAAAGTTCCACTTGAATAATCTCACTATTATCTCTTATGTTACTACTAAATACCATATTTTGTTGCATTACTTCCCTTGTAGGAAGAACAACAATAAACTTACTCCCTTTTCCATATTCGCTTTCAACAGATATACTACCACCATGTAATTCTACAATTGACTTAACTAAACTCAAGCCAATCCCTGTGCCTTCTGCATTTTTAGATAGTGAAGTATCTACCTGCTTAAACCTATCAAATATCAGATTTAAGTACCTCTCTTCAATCCCAATGCCATTATCTTTGACTGATATTTCAACAAATTCACCCTTATCCTTAATATCAACAAATATTTCACCACCATAATGTGAGAATTTTATAGCATTTGATATAAGATTTAATACTATTCTCTCTATCTTTTCTGGATCACAAGCAATTATTTTTTCTTCACTATCCGTATCAAAAATAATATTTAATCCTTTACTGTTAGTAAAATTAGTTACAGACATTACTATTTCTTCTACAACTTCCACTATATTATTATTTAATAAGTTCATTTCAAAGAATCCAGCTTCAATCTTTGATGAATCAACTATATTATTAATGAGTTTAGATAACCGATAGCAGTTTTTGCTTCATTGAGTCAATATATTTAATAGCTGAATCCTTCTTTTCGTACAGGGATTCATCACTATAATACATCTTAAGTAACTGAACTGTTGCAGAAATAACATTTAATGGCGTTTTTAGTTCATGAGATATGTTAGCAAAAAATTCTTCCTGCAATTTTAATATTTTTTCCATGCCTATATTAGACTTTATTTCAGAAGTAACATCTATTATTAAAATCAATATTTCCACAATTTCTTCATTTGCTTCAATTATGGGTTCAAAGATAACATTCCAATACACTTCGTTTTTATTTATCACTTGAGCGCTTTTATTCAAATACTTTGTTTTCTTCTCTTTTATCACTTCATTAATACACCGGTAATATTCATTTTTTTGTTTAAATGTATTAAATAAATCTTCAAACTTATTCCCTTTTAATTCCCTGATTGATTTAATATCTGGTAGGAGCAACTTAAGTGTACTAAATGCCTTTTGATTAATATCAATAATCGTTAAATCTGGACATGAAAATCTAATAACAGGTAAATCAAAAGTATCTATCATTTTGTCCATGAATTCATATCGGCTTCTTATAGCTTCTTCATGCTTAAAGTAGTCCGTCATATCTTGGTGGCAAATCACCCCCAAAGTAAATTTTCCTTCACTGTCATAAATAGGCGTTCCACTAACAGCTACTTGTAATGTCTTATGAGGGAATTTTATTGACATTCTTATATCTTTGAATTTTTCACCCCTTAATGCCCTAATTCCAGGGAGATCTTCAAATGATAGCTCATTGCCTTTCAAATCAAAATAGCGAGAATTTTTAAACGTATCTCCTGAATCAATTACTTTGTCCGATTGAAAAATTAACCTCTTTGCTTCTGGATTCATCATTATATATTTACCTTTATTATCTGTAACCATCACTCCCTCAGTTAAATTTTCAAGTATACTATTTAGCTGAATATTTTTTTGTTCTAACTCGTACTTCTGTTGCTCTAACTGCTCCTTTTGTTTCTCAATTATCTTATTTTGCCCTTCTATACTTTCATTTTTTAAGACTCTTTCAGTAGATTCAGAAGTAGTAAACATTATGTATTTCATTATTCCATTTTCAAATATAGGTGTTCTAGTGGAATCCCAATAAGTTATACCCCTCTCGAATCTTTCAAATTTTATTTCTTTTAGATAGCTGGACTTTCGTGTTTCAATAACGGTATTAGTTATAACTTCAGACTGGGTTCCAACATATCCAGTTACGATTTCTCTAATAGATAGACCTATACTAGTTTCCTCCTCATTATAAGGAGAATCATGAAAATCAAGATATTTTTGATTTACTTTAACCATTATGAGATCAGGTACACTGTAAACAGATACGCCCACTATGTTATCAGACAATGTTTGTTCCATAAAAATCAGCTTATCATCAAGTCTGGAATTTGGTTTCTCAACAAAAGTATATGTTTTCTCATTTGCTTCTTTACCATGAAAAAGCGATATGTTCACATCTCTTACAGAAAGCGACTTCGTGAATACATATCCTGAATAATTAGTATTTATATTTTCAAGAAATATTTGTGTATTAATTCTTATCATGGTTCCTATTTCTATAAGAGATTTACCGAGCAGCTCACCCCTTGTAAAGCCTGTGAGATCTATGAATTCATCATTAACCTCTGTTATAATGCTCTCACGCGAATACAAATATGCTTCTATAATTTTGTTATCAAAATTATGCCCCATGTTGCTACCCCCATTTATTAATAAACCTCCCAATAGGTTTATTAATAACAAATTACGTACATTACAAAATATATTTTTTACGTTAACTACTCTACATACTAACATATACGGCTAAATTTGAATATGCTTTCGTTATTATATCTATCCTAATATTATACAAAAATGATTAATAATCGCCATAAATCTCAAAACAACTCTAATTTAGTCATAATAAAAAGCACTCAACCCTTGATAAGATTGAATGCCTACAATACTAAAATATTTTTCATACTTATTACATTGTTCCTCAGAACCTAAGCTGTGTCACCATTTTTCCTACCACTTGCTATTGCAAAAGCTGCAGATTTTGCTGCCAACCTTTTATAATCACTATTCCAACGATTAACTCCAATATAATCAAATATAATAGCACCTGTATGACGGCAGAAACGGTCCAACTGCTCAAAACTGCTTAATAAGCCATTCCCTGAACCACCCGGTGAGGCAATAATCAATGCCTGTTTATTCCTCAGTATTCCTTCCTGACCAAATTCACACCTGCGAAAACGGTCAATGAAACTCTTCAAGGCTTCAGATGTCTCTCCCCAGTATACTGGAGATGCAAAAATAATTGCATCACTACACCGAATGCGGGCTACTACCTCATCGAACCCATCAGAACCATAGATACAGTGATTTTCCGAACGGCATTTACCCCAACCGTCACCACAAACCTTGCAGCAGTTCATGTCCAAGTCACAGAGTCTGATTTCATTCACCTCAGCGCCCGCTTCAGTAGCACCGAGCTTTGCTGCATCAATTATTGACTGGCATAGGCCATTTGTTTTTGGATTACCGGACAAAATACATATTTTCATAATAGAGACCCTCTCTCTCAATACTTTTTATTCCCTCTTTATAATATCACAAACAAAACAAAAAAATGTAGTGTAGAGATTAACATTTTTTCAATAACACTTATTCTATGATCATATCTAACCTCATAAAAATTGTATTCACATAAAAGTTTTACTATAGTGCCTTTTAAGTGTTACAATATATGTGGAAAAATCAATGAGTTAAAGACCTGAACACAGCATCACAGTATATGAATAGCTAGTTGGGATAAAATAAAATTCTATGAATAAAAAAATTACTATACACACAGATGCTTCAAATATTAGAAACTCAAATATATGTAAAATATCCTCCATTATTATGTTGGAGGGTAACACTACTACCTATGAAGATTTCTGTTCAGGAACCATAGCTTATGCAGAATTAATTGCAGTTATTAAAACTTTAGAACATGTTGAGAAAGAACACCAACCCAAGAATTTTTGTATTGATATATATACAGACCATCTTCCAAATGCAAAATTATTTAATACAATACTCCTTGAAAAAAACAATACCTGCACGGAAGATTTGGATAGAATTAATGTTATTTTAAAAAGGAAGGGCCTTACGCGCCAGGATATTTGCGTAATCCCTAGATTGCAAAGCAGCAATGATATCAATGTAATATGGCTTCCTAGAAAAGAAAATAAGGAAGCTGACAAATTATCAAAATGGCGATGAGAAAAAGTCACCACTGTGTGTCCTCATCAAGTTCATTGATTTCTTGTCGTTTACATACTAAAGCAGCTTTCCAATCCCTGTATCTTGTCCAACCTTGGGTTCCCTTCCAAAAAACTATATCTCTTCGTAAACTAAGATATTTAGGGTGTCTTAATTCTCCCCTTGTAATTATTCCAGCTTTAACAAATTCATCGCGAGATGTTTTTTGTTTAACAAATTCTAACCATTCACATAAATTTTCTAATTTCAATAAATATTCTAATGCTTCTTTTTTATAATTCCCCATATATTTACCTTTCCTTTAACTTTCATCTAACTTGCATATATTTTACCACAAGTTAATCATGATAGGATATACACCCTTATAAATAAGAAGAACTTTTTTGACATATTTACTTTTATTTGCATAATATATATTACTTTTATTATTAGGAGTGAGAACGATGACTACTTATATTGTAGTACCAGGAGATTCATTATACTTTATCTCTAAAAAATTTAATGCAACCATTGATATCTTAAAATATTTAAATAATTTAAAAAACGATTATCTGGATGTCGGCCAAATTTTAAACATTCCGGATATAATACTACCATATGGTATCTATAGTATAGGAAGCACTGGCTCAGAAGTTTTTTTAATACAAAGGGCACTTGCAGCTATTGGATATAATATAGTTCCAGATGGTGTATATGGTAGAAAAACATCATATGCTATATATTCACTTCAGCAAAAATATCCCGAAGCATTAGCGGCTGACGGTATATATGGACCTAAAACCAAATTATATTTAGAACTGTTTTTGAATTCTAACTATCATATTATTCAGAATCCATATTCTATATTGGCATTGGTTAATAAGCATAACAGCCTTCCAAGTACCTACGTTCCACAAAATCTAGTGGTACCAAATATACCATTTTTATATCTAGAGTTTCTTCCTCAAAAACTGATGAGATTTGAAGCTGCACAGGCATTAGAGCAATTATTTGCAAAGGCAAAAAAAGATAATATATCCTTATTAGGAGTATCAGGATATAGATCATATAATGCACAAGTTAATATCTTTGGAAATAAAATTAAAGCATCCTCCAATGCAAATCAATCCAGTGCAAGACCTGGCGAAAGTGAACATCAAACGGGTTTATCAATTGATTTAACCAGTCCCTCAATAAATTACGTGCTTACTCAATCCTTTGGAGAAACTAAGGAAGGTAAGTGGCTCAAAGAAAATGCCCCAAATTATGGTTTTATAATTCGCTTTCCACAAGGTAAAGAATTAATAACAGGATATCAGTATGAGCCTTGGCATATTCGTTATGTTGGAATACCCGTTGCTAAAAAAATTAGCCAGAATAATTTAACACTGGAAGAATACCTGTTTATGCATTAAAAGGTTTCTTAATTTCTACCTGTATGTTTCTGTGTTTTCATTCACCATTTGATCATAGTTATCAAGGAGAAGAATCATTTTATTGACAACTTCGGAGTCAAACTGTATACCAGCTCCCTTTATCAGTTGGTTTTTGGCCTCGACAAGTGCCAATCGCGGTCTGTACTGTCGGTCTGAGGTCATTGCATCAAAAGCATCTGCAACAGCGAGGATCTTGGAGAAGAAGGGGATGGAATGACCTTTTAGCCCTTCCGGATAGCCCTTCCCATCAATCCTTTCATGATGGTATTTTACCAGCGGTACGATATCCTTGAACATTGAAATGGCAGCAAGGATATGTGCACCCTTAGATGGGTGTTTTTTTATTTCCTCAAATTCATCCTCAGTTAATTTCCCCTTTTTCAAAAGAATCTCATTGGCTATACCAATCTTTCCAACATCATGAAAAATTCCTGCAACTCTAAGTATTTCAAGCTCTTTATCGCTTAAACCAAATTGATGTCCTATTTTTACAGCATAGTAGGCAACCCGATCGGAATGCCCCCTTGTATATACATCCTTTGTATCCACCGTAAGACGCAAAGCTTCGATTGTTTCCATATATCTTATTTTAAGTTGGTCATACGTTTGGGTGAGTTCATCATTTTTGCTATTTACAACCGAATGCAAAATGGCATTGTTAATGGAAGTAGCTGCCTGGCATGAGTAAATTTCAAGAAGCTTATAACTTTCTTCCATATCACTGCCTTCAACATAGATAACCCCAATTGCCTGTGAATATTCATTAATAAGAGGAAACATCGCTCCATATTCTAGCTTTACCACCTCTTTCGAGGTTCTCATATAGCTGATCCGCTCTATCATGCCAGGACCTAGTATATCCATAAAATTTTCAGCGTTACACTTATACTTACCAGTTCCTCTGTATAAGCTCCTGGATCTGCCTAAGTTTTTTGTATCATCCACAAGGATAAAAGCACCAGTGGTTTGGACAATAGCACCTGCTTGGGCAAGTATCTCGTCCAGGATATTCTCAATAGGCTGAAGCTGATATATTTTTGGTACTGCCTGCAAAATTTTGTTCAGTCCATCCTTAAACCTGTTAATTGTTCGCATTTGAGAGATTGACTTTATTCCTGACTCTATCAAGAGGAGCAGTTGATCAAATTTATCGCTTTTCTCACAGTACCCTTGAATATCCAGTGCTTTTATTGTTTCGAGCGGTGGCACTAGGTCCTTATGCCCCGTTAACAGGATTATGTACAGCTCCGGATTAAATTCTCTTGTTCTTTTCACCACCTGGTCTCCATGTATAGGCTGCATTAAATAATCGAGAATAAGCATATCATAATGCTCATTCTGCAACTTCTCTATAGCTTCCAGAGGGTCTGTCACCCCAGTAAAATTATAACCGCTCCGCTTTAACATGACTGCTATCGCGTCTATAATTCCTACCTCATCATCAAGAACGAGAATTTTATAGTCGGTCAAAACTTCAGTATTTTGTCTCCTCATTGAAAGATCCTCCTTGGTACGCATCGGCCTTCATTTTTGGTATTGAAATGTAGAAGGTTGTACCTTTGTTTTCTTCGGACTCAAACCACATTTTTCCGCCAAAGTGTCCCTTTATTGTTGAATAGGACATATATAGACCCAGGCCTGTTCCGTTTTTTCCTTTTGTCGTTACCATCTCTTTAAATAATCGATTTTGTATTTCCTTGGACATTCCTTTGCCATAATCCGTAATAGCAAACTCAATATTGTCTTCATTTTCGGATATTAAAAAGTTTATGTCTCCAATCTTATTATCGTATGAATGTATGGCATTTACAATAATATTGTTAAGGGTTTGTATCAAACTGTTAATTTCCCCTACCAAAGAATTTTTCTTATCTGCCTGTAAAGATATATTCAGGCTGCAATGATGTATTTTCAACTCATGCTTCATCAAAACTTCAACTTTTTTTACCAGTTCTTCCAACGTAAAACTATTCGTTGACGAATCATTCATTTGTACGGCTTGTCCCTTAACAGCAGAAATTACATCAGACATATATGCGCAATGAGGTTTAATCTTCTCAATCCATTGCAGCATTTCTCGTGCAATTTCCCGATGATCATCAATGGTAACAGCACTGTCTATAATTGATTCGCTATACTCATTTATAAGATCCCGTAAAGCTTCTAACCCGCCGGATATAGACATAATCGGCGTCTTCAAGTTATGGGCGATACCTCCTACCAATTGTCCAAGCGAAGCAAGTCTTTCCCGTTCAATAAGCATTTCTTGGTTTCTCTTGATGATTTCTAAATCTTTTTTGTTCTGGGTTATATCCTTGAAAAGGATTATTGTGCCTATATAATTATCCCTTGTAATAATAGGAGTTATTTCAATTGTAAAGTATTTATCAACCAAGGCTAACTTAATATGCTTTTCGAATATTACAGACTTTTTCTCTTCCCTTGCATTTGCTATATAGTTGCAGAATAAATCCACTTCGAAATCTAATGTAGCATTTGAAGTTAAAAGGTCGACAATTGTATCTTTTCTTTTTATTTTCAGAGTTTTTCCAAAAATTTCAACAAAGGTTTTGTTGTAATCAATTATATTCAACCTCTCATTTAACACTAAAAAACTGTCTGAAATAAGATCAACAACTTTCTGTAGGGCTATTGGAGTAACATTTAAAAATTCATACTTAAATATAGCATATATATAACATACTACAGAAAATGAAAACGCGATAGGAGTAACATATAAAGTTGTCGAAAAAACTTTTAGAGTTATCAATATATTGATGAGAACGGGAACAACATTGCCAATAAATATTAAAATTGATTGTTTTGAAAAGAACCCCGAATTTTTCACTGAGTACACAATTAAATAGTATAAACCCACTAATGTACAAATATATGAGTATATTGCATGTACTATAAAATATGGTCCAACGATAGTTTCATTAACATTCAAAGAATATTTTAAATAAAATAAGTGATGAAAATCATTTGTTGCTAAAACTAATAAAGAAACTATAGGTACTATTAAAAAAAGCAGGTACTTCCAGGAAATCCTTATTTTTGTATGAGCAAATATTATGCCTAGAAACATTAGCGAAACAGGTGCAATGATAACTCCCATATGGGTGATTAATATAAAAAACAGGTCCGACCGTTCAAAATACATTTGCATGTATGAGTCACACAAAATACCAATATCCCAAATCATTAAACAAATCATATATAATAAAAAGACGTAATGAATCTGTACTTTTTGCTTCATTCGAAACACTAGTATCGCAATAAAAGTAACCAGTAGCGTGCTTATGTGAAGTAAGGTAAATGAAAAACTATAATCCACGGTTATTATCTCCTAATCTCTATTACATATTTTGTTCCTTTATAAAGCCAACCTTTTGCAAGTACCTTATAATCTTTTCAATATATTTACTTCCTATTTCAGGCCATTTAAAATTCAATTTTTGCAAGTAATCTTGTGTTATTTGCGAATCAACAATTACTGCTGACCGGGAACTTAGATCCATTTCATTGTTAAAATCCTGAATTATACCTTGTAGTATATCTTTTTTGCCTTCATCTTTTGCCACATCTTTTACATATAGCTTGAACTCGTGGTTATCCAGAGTTCTAATACTTAAGCCGAAATCATTGAATATATCCAAAAGTTCCTTACCCTTGATTTTATGGCAGTTATATAAATGAAAAACCCCACAGGATGGTGAACCCTTAACTAATAATTGAATAATTGCTTTGCTGCAATAATCGACTGGAGTTAAGTCAATTTCCAAATCAGCCATATTTTCAGGAGCGACTTGTAATTTGATAATTGATCGTATTCTGTTATAGAATGCATTTCCCTCGATATTGATCTGGAATTGGCCGTCCGAATATCTTCCAGTTAGGTTACCCACTCTTAAAACAACTGCATGCAAACCTGATTTCACTGCCTCAAATATCAATCTTTCCGCTTCGAATTTACTTTTTATATATACATTATCGTAAAAATTCTGCCCAACATAAAAATCATTTTCAGTAAATATACCTATGTTCTCTTTTTTAACATTATGTATTATGTTAGTGCCTGATACCCCTATCGTAGAAATATGAGCCAAAACAATGTCGTTGGAAAGTGAAAAGTTGATAAGTTCTTTTGTTCCCTGGACATTTATTTTCTCATATTCGTGATAATTTCCATAATGCTTGACCAGAGCTGCTGAATGTATAATAACATCAATTTTGTTTCCCATAGTACTGTATAAATCCTCGGACATACCCAGATGGGGTAAAGTAATATCACCATTCACAATGAAAATTCTATTCCCCATCAGGTCTGCAAACCTGCAAGGAAAATAGAAATCCAGTAAGCTCAACAATCGACTTTGACCCTGTTCATCACTTTGATCACGTAAAAGGCAATAAACATTAGCTTTGGTACTCTCTAAAATTTCACTCAAAATGTGAATCCCCAGGAATCCTGTTGCACCAGTAATCAAAATATTGGCAAAATAATTTCTATCTGTCTCATTTTCATGATGTGTAGCAGCCACTTGATCGAGTCTCTCAAGGAATACATCTGAAATATTCTCCAGCAAACTTTCCTTATCAGACTTCAGCTCTCCTAGAACCTTGCCGGCAAGCTCTTTTATAGTTTGATACTGATAGAAATCCTGAGTAGACAGATTCCAATCATAATTAAAGGCTTTTATCTGAGCACGTATAACGGATAATGAATCCCCGCCAAGTTCAAAAAAGTTATCATTTATTCCTATACTTTCAACTTGTAAAATTTCAGACCATATCCGTGCCAACTCTTCTTCAATCATATTGCTTGGGGCCTCGTACACAAGGCTTTCATTAAAATCCACACTTGGCTCAGGCAAAGCTTTTCTGTCAATTTTACCATTCGGGGTAAGTGGCAATTCTTTAATCTGGATAAAATAGGAAGGGATCATATAATCAGGAAGCTTTTTTGAAAGATAATTTTTCAGTTCCGATATGACTAACTTCTCTGACAAAATCAAATAAGCACAAAGATACTTATTCTTTAATGAATCCTCCTTGGCAATTACTACTACCTCTTTTACCAGTTCGTGGTTTAGCAGCTGACTTTCTATCTCATCCAATTCGATTCGGAATCCTCTGACCTTAACTTGATGATCAATTCTTCCCAGAAATTCTATATTCCCATCCGACCTCCATCGTGCAAGGTCCCCTGTTTTATACATTCTTTCTCCAGGAGTGAAGGGATTGGAAACAAACTTTTCTGATGTAAGATCAGGTCTGTTTATATATCCTCTGCCTACATTATCACCAGATATGCATAATTCTCCGCTTGTTCCCATAGGTTGTAATGCACCGTTTTTATTTACAATATATATTCCCGTGTTGGATATTGGCTTACCTATTGGCGGTATAGCTGGTATGGGTTCCTCTGGATTTGCAGTATACGTTGTTACCACATGAGTTTCAGAAGGTCCATAATGATTGTGCAGGAATATTCCGTTTTCCCTTAAGTATTTCTCAAACTGCACAGTAACAACAAATTGTTCTCCAGCAACAATAATATGTTTTACTGATGTTGCTAACTTTTTTAATAACCCCTCTTCATTAATTATTATCTTTAAGTAGGATGGGGGCAGAAAAATAGTCTTAATTTCGTTATATTCAATGAATCTTATTAGCTCCAGTACATTCCTTTTAACCAAATTGCTAACTATGTAGAGTTCTCCTCCCGAAAGCAAAGTAGAAAATATCTCTTGGTAACATACATCAAAGCTATTTGTTGTAAACTGGAGTACTCTACAATTAAATTCAAGATTTGTTCTTTCAAATTGATATCTCATTAAATTAACTATATTTTTATGTTCAAGCATAACCCCCTTTGGCTTTCCCGTGGACCCAGAGGTATAAATAAGGTAAATCAAGTCAGTTGGCTTGTTAATGGATATTAAATTGGATGAATCCTCGTCGTACACACCTTTATTAGAAATATCCAACACGGCTCCAGCAAATTGGATTTTACCCACGAAACTATTGGATGTCAGCAAAAGGGACATATTACTATTCTCCAGCATATAGGATATTCTCTCCTCTGGATAGTCAGGATCAATGGGAAGAAAAGCTCCACCAGCCTTTAAAATGGCCATGATTCCGATTACCATTTCCAAAGATCGGTACATCATAATGCCTACTATGCTGTCAGATTGAATCCCCTTATCCCGCAGAGTCCTGGCAAGTTGGTTCGATTTTTTATTAAGTTCGTAGTAGGATAGTTTTTCTCCCTCACAAATGACAGCTGCTGTTTCCGGTGTTCTTTCTACCTGATCTTCAAATAACGAGTTCATGGTTTTTTTAATTGGAGAAACCTCTTTATTCTTGTTAAACTCAAAGAGCAACTGATATTTTTCCTTCTTAGACATAACATCAATATCTTCAAGAATAATTTCAGGATGATTAGATATTTCCCTAAGTATTTTGTTAAACTGACCTGCAAGCCTTTCTATAGTTGCCGCTTTAAATAGTTTCGAACAGTATTCCAGATTAAAAGCTATTTCTTCACCACGATCCACCACTTCAAGCAAGATGTCAAATTTGGCTTTTCTATTTCCAATCTTATAGGTAATAGTTTTCAAATCCCCAATTTTGATAGATGCTGCATCAAAACTTTGTAATACAAACATTGTATCAAACAACGGATTTCTACTGAGATCTCGCTTAAGCTTTAATTTACCAACTAACTCTTCAAACTGATAATCCTGGTTTTCAAATGCTTTCGATGAGTTCTCTTTTACTTCTTTTAGAAAACCTGTAAAACTTTTATTAGGGCTTGGATAGTTCCTCATGGCCAGTGTATTCACAAACATTCCCAATACATTTTCCAGATCCGCATGTCTTCTATTGGCAACAGGAGAGCCTACAATGATATCCTCCTGAGCAGTATATTTATAAAGTAATATATTGTATGCAGCAAGCAAAACCATATATAAGGTCGAACTTGTTTTCGATGCGAGCTTTTTAAGCTTCTTTACTATTTGCCTATCTATTTTAAAGGTTACAACATTCCCATCAAAACTTTGTTTAGTCGGTCTAGGATAGTCCAAGGGCAAATCAAGTACTGGAATTTCTCCAGAAAATAGACTACTCCAATATTCCTCCTGCTTTTTAAGCATATCTGTTTGAGACAGTTCCTTTTGCCACACTGAATAATCTCTATACTGTATTGTATTTGCAGTTAATGTTTCACCGAGATACAATTTGTTCAGTTCTCGAAGTAATATTTCCACAGATGCACCGTCAGATATAATATGATGCATATCAAGTAACAAAAGATATCTGCTTTCCGGTAGTTTCACCAGACTAACTCTAAAGAGTGGACCCTCACTTAGGTCAAATGGTTTTAGAAAATCATCAATGGTATGATCAATCTCTTCTTCTAACGCTTCCATATAAACAATTTCAAGATCAATATAGTTTAAAACCCTCTGCACGGGTTCACCATTTAGAATGTGAAAGGTTGTTCTAAGTATCTCATGCCTTTTTATCAGTTGCTTAAATGCATTTTCGAGTTGACTCATGTTGACCTCACCATGTAAAAGAAGAGCAGCCGGCGCATTATAGGCGATACTGTCATTTTCCAACTGCATCAGTACAAACATCCTTTTCTGAGCAGATGACATAGGATAATAATTACGCTCTTTTACGGGCAGTATAGGCTTATAAACATCTTTCTCTGCAGCAAAAATATAGCTGCTTAATTCCTTAATGGTTTCCAGCTTATATATATCGGCGAAGGGAATTTCTACGTTGAATTCCTTATGTATTTTTGAGATAATGGATACTATACTTAAGGAGTCACCCCCTAATTCAAAAAAATTGTCTGTTACCCCTACCTTATCTCTCTGCAAAACATTAATCCACATCTCAGCTAATTTATATTCAGTTTCATTTGCTGGTGTAACATATTCCATATTATTTTCGGCATAAAGCTCAGGGTCCGGCAGCTCTTGAAGACTTATTTTGCCACTAGGACTCAATGGAATTTCATCAACAATTACAAAGTATGTTGGAATCATATACCGAGGTAACTGATCTGAGAGAAATGCTCTCAAATCAGACAAACTAATATTCGAATCTGCTACAACATATGCACATAAGTAGTTTGTCCCATGTTCATTTTCCTTACCAACAACAACGACCGCCCTAACCCCTGCAAATTTCGCAATCTGCTTCTCAATCTCACCTAATTCAATTCTTAGCCCTCTTATTTTGATTTGGTTGTCGATTCTTCCCAAATATTCAATTTCTCCACTTTGTGACCAACATACAAGATCCCCTGACTTATACATTCTTTCACCTGGTACAAAAGGATTTGAAACAAACTTCTCACTGGTAAGCCCATCCCTATCCAGGTATCCTCTTGCTAACCCAGCTCCTCCAATATACAATTCACCTTGGACACCAATTGGTACAGGATTTAAATTATTATCTAATATGTAAACTTTTGTATTTGCAATAGGTTTACCTATATTTACTTCATCAGATTCCGTTACATCTTTAATAGTTGCGGCTACCGTTATCTCAGTTGGTCCATACGCATTAAAGATCCTAGCGTTAGTAATCTTACGTAAACTTTCTAATAAAGACATTGATAGAGCCTCTCCACCCAGCATAATTTCTTTTATATCTTTTAAAGAATCATAGTTGTTACTATCGTCAAGGAAAGCAAGCATTCTTGAGGGTGTAAGCATTATTTTATCAATTTGATACTTACGTATAAGCATACCCATTAATACTGGTATCTTCTGTTCGTTCTGATTAGCAATTACTACGGTTGAGCCACTCAGTAAGGATGGTATCGTCTCAAACACAAAAATATCGAATGAAATAGTTCCCACTGATAAAACAGTGTTTCTTGGTGAAAATTCCATTACATCCTTAATTCCCTTAACAAAATTATTACAAGATTTGTGTTCAATCAAAACACCCTTTGGTGCCCCTGAAGAACCTGAAGTGTAGATAACATAACATAAGTCATCTGTTCTATTGATATGATACAAGTTGGAGGAATCATTCAAATATAACTGCTCATCATCAATATCAATACACTCAGCACCTGTATTTAAACTACTTCTAAGTTTAAACTGGATAAGTAGAATATTAGCATTACTATCATCGAGCATAAATCGAATACGGTCGCTAGGATAATCCGGATCAATTGGCAGAAAAGCTCCTCCCGCTTTGAGTATGGCTATAATGCCAACCATTAATTCCAGCGAGCGACAAACCATTATGCCTACAATATTATTTGGTTTTACACCCTTTTCTCTCAATAGTCTTGCTAATTGATTCGCTTTTTCATTTAATTCCTTGTAGGTAAATTGCTTATTTTCAAACACAACTGCTACATAATCAGGTGTTCTCTCCACCTGTTCTTCAAACAATTGATGTATGGTTTTCTCCCGTGGATAATCTATCGCCGTATTATTAAAATCATAAAGAATGCGCTGTTTTTCTTCCTCATCCATAATATCAATCTGGGATATTTTTTTCCCTGGATTCTTTAACACATCTTGTATGATTGTCATCATACATTTATTTGAATATTCTATTTCTTCATTTGTGAACAGGTTTACAAGGTAATCATAGTTTAGGACTAAATTACCATCTCCCTCTCTTTCATCGATATGAATACATAACGAATCCAGCTGCTGACCGTTAAAATGCCAGTTAGAAGCATAATGTCTCTTGTAAATGGACTTGTCCAATTTGGCATTCTGATATGATAATACAATATCATACAAGTTTTCAACGGGCTTCCCACCTTGTCTAATATCTTTCAATAAAACATCATAAGGGTACTCATGGTGCCTTAAAATATTTATCCATTCCTTTGTAACAGATTGCATAAACGCCACAAAATCTTTATCTTCATTAATAGTAATTTTTAGTGGCACAGTACTAATAAACATACCTAACATGTTTTTTTCTTTTACATTTGACCTGTTTAAGACTGGTGTTCCTATAGTAATGTCATCCTTAAAGGTAATCTTACTCATGTAAACTACAAATACAGATAAGAAAAAAGCAAAAACAGATGTTTTACTTTCCACACAAAATTGACGTATTTGTGATGCAAAATCGGAAGTACATATAAATGTTCTTCTATCTGCATTTGTATTTTTATAGCCTGTCTTTTTTACTTTTATACTGCTGATCTCAGGAATTATTTCGAATTTTAGGTTCCAGAATTCTTTGTCTTTCATAAATTTACTGGAATTTTTATAATTCTCTTCCTTTACAATAAATTCAGTATAGGATGGCTTCTTGTCAATGGATGTTTCAATATTGTTTATAATACCGTAATAATTTTCTATTATTTGATTTACTATTAATGTCATAGTCCACGCATCTGATATTAGATGATGCGTTTTAATATATACCTCGCAATCTTGATCGTTCATTTTTTCAATTGCGAAATAATAAAGATCAGACTCTACAAGTTTAAAAGCATGCCTTGTTTGTTCTTCAACCCATTTTGCATGCTCTTTATCACTCTTCATACTGAAATCGAAAAAGTCTAGCTTTGCATAGCTGTACTCCGATATATATTGTTTGGGTTCACCATCTATTTCAATGATTCTAAAACGAAGGGAATCATTTTGTTCCAAAACCATATTTATAGCTTTTTCAAGGTGAAAATAGTCAATATCTCCCCGAATTTTAAATGTACCTGCAATATTACCAATACTAGTATTTGGATACAATTTTTCTATATACCATATTCCCTTTTGTGGATGTGTCAGTGGATAATAATTATTGCACACTATAAATAGCCCCCCAAATTTACAACTATCAGATTACATTATGATTCATTCTCTTCCATTTATAATCTACCAATTTATTACATGGCTTTATTAATTATATAGTATTTCGACAAAAAGATAAATCCTCTTCATTCTTTTTATTTTCTATCTTCTCTTTTCTTCTTACTTAAAGAAGATATCTTAAACAAAGAGAACTTGAAACAAAGATTAAAATATTAATAATCCACTAATTTTCCTAATACTTTTTCAATAAATACACTTACAAGTTCAGCATCAAATTGAGTACCTGCATTTTTTTTCAGTTCCTCTATTGCAACTTCCTTTGACAGTGCCTTTTGATAACTTCTCTCACTAGTCATTGCATCATAGGAATCCACTATATTTATGATTCTTGACACAAATGGTATCTCGTCACCCTTTAAACCTTTAGGATATCCTTTACCATCCCATCTTTCGTGGTGATACAATACATAGCTCGCCATGTCAGACATATCATTTACTGTGTTAAGTATTCTATATCCTATTTCTGGATGTCGTTTAATTTCGTTCCATTCATCGTCTGTAAGCTTACCAGGCTTATTGAGTACATTTTCATCTATAGTTATTTTCCCTATATCATGAAGTAAACCAACTGACTTAAGCTCCTCATTTTCATATTCAGTCATTCCAAGCGCTTCACCCATGCTTTTACATAGTTCTGATACTCTAGGGGAGTGTTGTTCTTCTCTTTTATTTTTTTCATGAAGTGTATTTATTATGGCTTTAATTGTTTTGCCTCGCATACTTGGACTTTCAAAGAGTTTTTTTCTATACATACGATCTTCAGCATTTTTGAGTATCTCTTCAATTTTTTCTTCCCCTTTGTTTTTAGTTTCATAACCAAAGGAGATAGAAATATCAATGGAACCTACTTTTTCACTTAATGATAGATCAGTGATACGTTTAATGATTTGATCTGTTTCAAAAGCATCCGTTTTAGGTAATATAATAGCAAATTCGTCCCCTCCAAGTCTGGCAATAATATCATCAGCTCGGCAACCTTTTACTATTACTTGTGCTACTTTCTTAAGGAGATCATCTCCCGTGTAATGTCCGAAGGAATCATTGATAAGTTTTAATCCGTTTACATCACCCATAACAATGGTTATAGGAAGGTTACTTTCTGTATCCAGTCTCTTTAACTCTTCTTCGTAAAACCTACGGTTGTATAAACCCGTTAGCTGATCGTGATAACTTAGATAAAAGATTTCTTGTTCATTTATCTGTAAAAACTCTTCAGATATCTCAGTCAGTCGCTCTATTTCAGATATTTGACTCATTTCTTTATCTATATCAATAAAATGCGCTATTAAATAATATTTTTTAGGAGAGTATATATTTACCTTATACCAGCGTTGTAAATGTTCAGAAAACTGCTTTGCTTCTTTTCTCCCACCATTAATTGCAATATCTCCAGAAAAATGTATCCAATCAAATTCACCTTTTTTGATATCTGGCAAGATATTGGTGATTTTTTCACCAATAATATTCAACCGCTTTAGTCCTGTAAATTTTTCAAAGGCAGCATTAACTTCGATAAATTCATAATCATAAGGAATTCCCCCTTCATCACATATTATTTTGTAATATGCATATCCTGTTGGCGATTCTTCCATTACCTGTTTATAAAAATTATCATTCATATTGTCTTTGCCTCCAATTTACTTTTCTCTGTGATCAATTATGATCTCAGCATCTTTTGGTAATAGCCACAAGTTTGCATTTTTTGTCTCCTCTATTCGACTTTTATTACAAAGAATATATGCATAATTCTGGGCGATAACACCTTTATCTGCTACTTTATGTATAATGATACAAAGCATAATTTTATTATTTATTATTTATTATCCTTTATTATCCTTTTATACATTATATTGTAATCTCTTATATAATTCTACAATTAATTATATGAAATTACATTTTTTTGTAAATTGGAGTGACCTGTTTAACCATTTAATTCTTTTGCATATTAATTTTGATCAGCATACCTCCACAAAAAAACTGTACCACTTAACCCAGCTATACTAGTTAAAAGTACTATAATGGCGCTGATATTTTCAAGTGTTGCACTCTCTCTTCCGGCAACTCCGCTTGCAAGAGCAGGGATAGCCCACAGGGAAAACTGACCATAGCCAGTTGCGGCAACGATATGTGCTAATACAAGAGTAAATACTACAAAGCCAAGTGGAGATAGATATCCACGCCCAATACTTGCAAGAAGAGTTATTGGTGTAGAAAGCAAGCAAATAGTTTTTATATAGGGTGATTTGATGGGGTAGATGTAGTTTGTAATTTATACATTATTTAATAATCAGAACTGATTGAGAAGTATAGTCGTGTATTGCTCTTGCTTTTCTATTGAAAAACGGAAACACAATATATAATACTCCTAAAATATTGACAATCACTAAGAGAGGCATCGCGATAAATGAAAACACGCTATTAGGGAACACAAATTGCCAAAGAGCAAAATGTGCAATTTCCCATGGAATAAACTTCACAAAGGAACGGCATAATGAATTTTTGTAACTAAAATTAGTTCCGTCAATTTTAACCACTTTTATATGCAAAAACCATTTGCCTGGAGTCGCTTTTAGATGTGATGCTTCAAAGAGAAAAAAGTATAAAAATACTGGTATAACCAATAGAACTAAACCAAAAAATTCCGATTTCCATGCTGATTCCTGAAAGAGTGACCTTAAAATTGGTGATAATATGAATAAAATGCCTGCATATATTGATAGAATTAGATAGTCTATCAATAAGGCAGTAAAGCGTCTAATTAGAATATCTATTTTTGTTTGTTTTTTCTTATTATCATTCATTTTTATGTTCCTTTTCATTTATCAACATTTTTATTGGGTATCTTCAAAAGGTTGAAGAGGGTTGCTTTTTAAAATATTCTCCACTTCTTCATATCCCGTCAAGAACGCAAAATTGTAGCGAGCTGGAAGTGCAAAAACATATCTAGAATTACGTCCAAGTTCGCTTGGACCGATAGGCGCCGCACCAATATGAAATTCTTCCTTCTGTAGTGAATCCCATTGAGCAAGAGTAAATATCATTATAGGAACATCCTGCCGTGGTTTTTTTAAAGTCCATTCAGGATGTCTGATAGAAATCATCGGACCACTCTCAACAATCTTATCACCTTCAGACTCCTTTAAAGATAGTCCGTCCCATTTATCAGCCACAGTCGTGTAGTTTCTCCAACTTTTTGGCAAAGTGAACGTGAAACCATATTGAGAATTTTTATATAGAATAGATTTTACTTCCTCGTAAATACCAAGTATAACGTTATCAATAAGCCACTTATTATCTATTTTTTTTACCATAAGCGTAATCGGTCGCTTCGCTGCAACCCCACCTGATACCTGCTCTACACTTGTTATTTCAATTATTTCACCTTTAACCTCGTACTCATATTCTGATAACTTTTTAATAGTTAGAATTACTATATGGTCGGGCCACGGGCTTGAAGTCAATCTTCCTGGAGCATCTAAAGGTTTACCCATCCATTTTGTAAGAAGTGTAGGCGTTACTAAAGCAGAGTAGTTCTCTTTCATACTCTTTTCCAAATCATCTTGGGGGGCCTGCAGTGAAACTGTTTGAAGTTTATTTCCAAAGTTTTCAATCAAATTTTCAACTGCCTTTTTATCAACTTCATCGGTTTGCTGTTGTTCAACTTTTTTCTGTCCCTGATTTTTAAGCTGAGCTTCATTCCCGCTACTTGTGCAACCAAATAGAGAAATACTTAATAATAAAACAAAAGCAAGCAATAAAATTTTCTTCACATTGTTTCCTCCCTCGAATAATTATTATTATTATTAATAGACGTAAATAGTATATTCAATGTTCCATTTTGACATGTATGTAAAAATACATTACTCTTTCTTCACTTATTATACTTCTAATTGTATTTTCCTTATCAGCATATCATGAAATTGCGCATTGCTGTACGGAAGATTTGAGTATAAAAAATATATCCTCATCTTTAAAGATGAGGATATATTTTACACTTCCTTTAATGTTAGTACTGCATAGGTTCTGCCAGCTGTTGCGACTGTTACTTATATTGAACTCCTATGTTGTCTACTATTCTACTGAATTCGTATTAACTAAATAGTATTGTGTTTGATCTATTTTTAAAGTTGTATTTGTTGTAACTGGAACATTTACTCCCGTTACTGTTCCTTGATCTTGAACTAATCAGATTGTTGGTAATCCGTATGCTTCAGTACCGTTAACTAATGTTCCTGTTAATGTTGAATTTTGCAATCCGATTGCTGTCCCTTTTGATACTTCAACACCACCAAATTGGTTTCCAGATACATCTATATTTCCTGTTCGTACTACGTCTGAACCTATCTATACAGTATAATCCTTTTGGTAACTGGCTGCCATTTGTAAAAAACCATTAGGCCCTATAGCTTTGTGTCACTGTTTTTCAACAGTTTTACTATTTACATGGACGAAAACTTATGTATCTATTTATCGACATAATAATACTATTTTCTTAAAACGTCAATAGTTTTTTGATTTCCTTTTTATTACATTTTGACTAATTTTTATTTTTCTGAACCCATTTTAGATAGCGACACTCTCAACAGTGCCTATATTTGATTCATACTCAATATTAAACTGGAGGGAAATATATCAATGATTAAGGAAACTTGTTTGCGTAGATACTAGAATCAAATCATGATAAAGATTTATAAAAATTTACAAAGGAGATGTTTAGTTATGTCATTAAAACTTATTCCTTTTATCCAAATCATGGATGGAAGGGCAAAAGAAGCAATCAAATATTACCAAGAGGCATTGAATGCTAAAGTTGTTTTTATGCAAACTATAGGAGCAGGACCAAAAGAAGAGGTATCAAAGTTTAAGGAGGATCAATTAGGCCTTATCGCACATTCAGTATTAAAAATTGGTGAATCTGAAATTATGATTTCTGATATTATACCTGGAGTTCCTTTTCAAAAGGGAAATCAAATATCAATATGTATCACAAGCGATGATATTTCAATATCCAAACAATTTTATGAGAAATTAAAGGAAAATGGTAAAATCATTATAGAACTTGGTCAAATTTACTTTAGTCCTGCATATGGCATCGTGATCGATAAGTTTGGAATTACTTTTCAAATTTTTACTACTAGAAACTAAATAAAATTTAAGCTGAAATACAAGAAAGCGCATGAGTAAATCTTTCCATGTGCTTTCTTGTAAGTTTTATTTGTAAACCAAGAGATGCTTTATACGCTGAAAATTTCTGATTCAATCATAGCGCACAATGCATGATATACAGGAAGATGATATTCTTGTATTTTATATGTTTCCGATTCAGGAACCAGAATAGTTACATCACAGAGCTCTTTCATCAAGCCACCGCACTCACCAGTCATACTTATTGTTTTAATCCCCAAAGCACTAGCAACTTTTATAGCATTTACCACATTCCCAGAATTACCTGATGAGCTAAGGCCAATCAGAACATCCTCATTTCTTCCATACCCGTAAACCTGCTGAGCAAATACCATATCTGCAGCAACATCATTTACAAATGCTGTAGATATTGCAGATTGACTTACCAATGATATTGCAGGAATCGCTCCCTGAAGGTGTTCCGATAGGTACTCCCAGTCTTGCGGAAAAGCTGCTTTTATTTTTAATATTTCTTTTTCCTCTATAGGACGTTTAAGAAGAAAACCCTTCATCAGTTCTCCTACAATATGTTCCGAATCTGCAGCACTCCCGCCATTTCCACATACAAGTATCTTGCCGTCGTTTTCATGGCATTCCTTTAATATAGTAAAAGCTTTTTCTATGCTATTTCTGCACGGCTCTAATTTAGGATAACGGATAAATAGCTCTTCAAATATACTTTTAACTGCTGGTTTCATTTCATCTACCTCCTTCAATCCTGTTCATCAACAGCTACTGCCAACGCTGCATAATCTCCTAGCTGCTCTCCTAGACCGGCTGGTACGATTTTACACACATTTCTGGAATAACTGATGCATTCCCTGATAACTACCTCCCTAGCAGACTCGCTTAGCAGACCTTCACTTCTCGCATATATGCTTCCAATAACAATTATTTCAGGATTCAGGATATCAATAAGTATAGATATACCTGTACCAAGAAAGTGGCCACTTATACGATAAATTTCTTTTGCCAATTCATCTCCTGCCTCAGCGGCATCCCCAACTATTTTGGCATTTAAGCCATCCAGCATATCCAAACTTTTGCAAAATGCCACGCTTTCACCTGCTTGCAAACGCTCGAGCACCTTTATTCTAGCTAACTGCGCAATTCCACCTCCACTGCAAAACCCCTCAAAAGAACCCGATTTCCCATAACCGACAGGACCAATTTCAGACAATCTTATATGTCCTACCTCGCCCGCCATATCGTTTGTCCCGCTGTAAAGTCTGCCATCTAGGATAAGACCCGCTCCCATACCAGTACCAAAGGTTAGGAATATCACATTTCTATACCCTTTTGCAGCCCCAAATTTCCATTCTGCAAGAGCACAGGCATTCGCATCATTTTGCAACCTCGTTTTAACGCCAAATGTCTCTTCCAACAATTCTACTATATGAATATTATCCCACCCTATAAGGTTTGGAGGGGACATAATTATTCCTTTTCTGCTGTCGAGAGGGCCACCGCAGCTAATCCCTATCCCCTTAAGAGAATTTAGCTTAATTGAGTTTTTTTCCATCCCATATTCTATATACTTTATAATTTTATCAAGAGTATACTGCGCTCCCAATTGAACTTCCGTAGGGAAGGCTAGTTTATCAACAATCTGAATGTCTCCTTTATCAGAGTACTCTCCGAAAGTAACGGAGCACTTCGTACCACCAATATCTATACCTATGATATTATGCAAAATTCTCCCCCCAAAAATTAAAAAATACCTCTAAACTGTTTTGGAAATTAGTATACACATTCTTTTGCAGCCTCAACAAAAGCTTTAATATTTTCCGGATCACCAAAGAAGAAATGGTCTGACGGGCTACAAATATATCCACCATCAGGGCATGCTTTAAAAAGATTATATACCATATCTCTCACAGTATTGGGATTCCCGTTTTCAAACCCTGCATTTTGGTCAAAACCTCCAATAAAGAAAAGCTTGTTTCCAACCCTCCTAGTTGCTTCAGCTAGGTCACAGTCTCCTCCCATTCCAGTTGGAGTCATTGTTTCAAGACCATCTGTGCCGTTTTCTGCAATAATCTCCAGCAGAGGCATTAGTCCTCCGCACAGATGATAGACAACTTTTGTTCCTGCAGCATGTAAAGCCTTATGCTGCTTAATGTCATAAGGCAAACAGAACTCCCTGTGTAAATTCGGGCTTATTACAGTACTTGAGCCCGCGCCCCCTCCGGTTTCAACTAGGTCCAGTTCAATATTACCCGTTCTTTCTATAACTTTGAGCTTCTTTTCAAGCATGCTATCAAGCACATAATGAATCCATTCTGGTTCATCATAAGTCATAAGAATGGCTTTTTCGACTGGATAAAGATAGCCAACAAAACTCTGCCAAGGGCTTCCCTGTCCAAAATCATAGAATCCTGCCCTAACAATACCTTTATCGCCAATCCTCTTTTTTGCTTCGATTACAGGAGTCCAATCCACCTTTTCAGGAACTGGAATATATTTGTTCCACAGTTCGAAATCATTTTGACTTTTTATTGGGTGCTCTATAATCCATGTAGTATATTTGTTAGAGGCCCAACTTTCAGTTAATGTTCCTTCAGGTGTGGTTATAATTCTTTTCCAACGGTGGTTTCCATCTAGTTCATTCCCTACATCAATATTCTTTACATCCCATTTTCTCAAATCCTTTGGGTTGTATATAAAATCTGGTCCTACGTATGCTACTGGATCCATACCTAAATAATCATATGCTTGGTATTGATCCATTCCACTCAAATATTTATTTAAATAATACTTCATCCATTCGTGGATTTGGCAAGGAAGTCTATCAGCTTTTTTATTATTTATCGCAGCTAAGAAGCGCTCTCTTCCTGTCATATTTAGTTCCTCCAATCAATCAAAACTCTATTAAATCGGTTTCTAATATTTCCTCACAGCATTTAGAAATTCTGAAAGACTTAATTTCACATTTTCCAAATTTTGTTTGCCACTTTCGGTTTAGTAATGGAAGTTCAATCGAAACTGTTGTTTCGCTACCAAGAGCTTCATAACACCTCAGAATAAATCCATTTCCATCTTCAGCTTCTTTAAATGTTGAAACAATGATATTATCGCTTGATATTTTTATGCCTTCAAACACTTGAGGCATTATACCCTTATGATAGGTCTCTATTATTTGTATAGAAGGCACATTCAGCTCATTAGCTTTTCTGGCAAGAGCCGCTTCCCTCCACTGTCCTGCATGTGGCACTATTATATATTTAAATTCCTGTACGCCCTGATCCATAAACTCGCAGTATTCATCATGTTCACCAAAATGATCTGCATAAATCGGGCTTCTAGCTGCTGTAACCCTTAAATCATTATCTTTTACATCATAACTATACTTGGAATCATTTATAATTGCAACTCCATACTCAAGCCCATCGATTTCATTATGTTGTCCACAAACATCTATCCACTGCTGACCTGGCTGCTCTTTGCCATCTGTTTCCCTATTAATATATCCATAGGGTATTTCGTATGTTGCTTTGGGCTTATTTACATTTACAGGGAAAGAGAACTTGAGCATTTTATGTTTTTCTCTCCAATCAAGCTTAACCCAAACTTCAATATCAGGTCTATCCTTGTATATTATAAAATCTTGCTTGAGAATAGAATCGTTGAATTTACTTGTAACTCTAATTCTAGATCGTACAGGTCCTTTTTCAAGCAGTTTCACTTCTGCACAACCAAATTTTCCAATTTCATCTCGGAACTCAAATATACCATGAGCCCAGGTGTCACATATTGTTTCATCTATAACAACAGGTACTGCGCCATTGCCTTCTAGACTTTGTACGTTATTTTTCTTATCAGATAGATTCTTTATATAACCTGTATCTGGATCAATTTCCAATCTGATATAGTCATTTTCCAGTACAGTAGCTTCCGAATTAAATATATTTTTATTCTCCTGAATAAAGAATTCCTTATCCCTAAATATCCAGTAAACCCTGTAACCAAGAGCGGGTATTTTCCCCATAAAAAGAGTATCCCATTTATCCGTTACATCAGGACGAGAACCAATATTGGTTTGACTTCCACGAACAACTTGTATTTCTATTGCATTGCCTTTTTCATCGGTAATACCCTTGACTAGTTTATTAACTTGAATAGTAGTATTAAGTTCCCAGGAATGCGGATTAAACACTACCAAAGGTACACCCATATCTTCAGTTTCCCACAGAGCCCAGTCCTTTTCCTTATCGAGAACCATGTGCTTTTCTCCCATGGTGTCAATTGACCATGACATCTTCTGCACCGCCGCATTAAGCGTTTCAGCGGCAATATTAAAGGATTCTCCATAAGATTGCCCTGCATCCTGATACGTCTCTTTTATACTGCAGCCTCCCATGATGTCATGGAACTGGTTGAATAAAACATTTTGCCATGCTTTAGTTAACCTTTCCTTAGGGTAAGGCAGTTTCAAAAGTATATTCGCTACAGACGCAAATTTTTCTGCAGTTATCAACTGATGTTCAGCTTTACGGTTATTTGCTTTGGTCTCTGAATGTGCCGAGTAGCAACCACTGGCATGATGTTGAAGGTCATCCTTAACTACAGGTAGCTCAAGTCCTTGTTTACTCATATCTTCAAAATATGCATTGGGTGAGCTGTGGATTAGTTCGACATTCTCCCATTCCTTCTGTAGTTTGCGAATCAGATTTAAATTGGCGATTGTCGGGCCACCTCCGTGGTTGCCTACCCCATAGAAGCCCATATAGTCTATATCCTGCTCTAGAGCAAGTTTTACTGTATCTACAAGCTTCCGCTCTTCTGCCAAAGAGCCACCATTGTCATTTCCATACCATGGTCCGTAACAGAACGGAATTCTGAAGGTCAGAACACGACTGCCATCTTCACTTTCCCACCAGAAGAGATTACCAATCATCTTTTTCTCATTTTCTGCCGGTCGCATGAAGACATAATAATCCATGCCACTTTTCTTCAGTATCTGAGGAAGCATAGCGTTGTGACCGAAAGAATCTACATTGTATCCAACCTTCGCTATGACTCCGAATTTTTCTAAAAAATACCTTTGACTGTATAAACCATGTCTTGCAAAAGACTCGCCTGATGGAATATTGCAGTCTGGTTGCACCCACCAGCCCCCGACTATAATCCATCGGCCTTCTTTTACTCTTAGCTTTATCTCTTCAAACATTTCAGGGCAGTTTTCTTCAACCCATTTATAGTATGAAGCGCAAGCGGAGGTAAATATGAACTCCGGGAATTCATTCATTCGGTCAAGTGCCGAACGGAACGTAGCTTTTATCTCTGCAAACCCTTCCTGCCATCTCCACAGCCAAACCGGGTCCAAATGTGCATTTCCTATTAGATAAATCTTGCTATTGTCACTCAAAAGTATCACCTCATAAATCTAATTATACATCGTTAATAAAAATTTGAAATAATATCTATTTATATCTGCCAATTTCCTTAAATGCATTTATGCAGCTCTGATAATTGTCATCACTCATGCCAACAGAATGATATTCCTCTATATAACCTAAAAGTCCGCCATTACAGCTTCCCAAGTTATCTACTAAGCTTTTAACATCCTTGTAAATGTCCTCTTTTGTACCTGAAATTGAAGTTGTCTGATAACTGACCGGACACATAAAGCAAACTTTTCCGCCGTAGTCTTTTCCTAATTTCTCTATATCGAAAAGATTTGGTTGGCTTAAATTAAGTACATCAACGCCTATCTCGATAAAATCAGGTATTATATCATAAATATTGCCACAGCAGTGGAATATTACAGACATACCCTTTTCGTGAATCAAATCAAATTGCCGTTTATACCTTGGCTTAAAGAATTCACGCCAGAGCTTAGGAGAGATTATAAGGCTATTCTGTGTTCCCCAATCATCAGCAAAATTCACTGCATCAAATGGATAGGCAGAAGCCAGTTCAATGAGCTTTTCCTCAAACCCGAATACCATATCTGCAAGTTTCTCCACATTTTCTCTTTCAAGATACAATCCTTCGAGAACATTTTCGAAGCCTGCCACAAGAGTCATAGTTGTGAAACCAGTCAGGGACAAGCCAGCAACCAAGAATTTATCCATGTTCAGTTTAATGATTTGTTCTGCTTCCTCAAATCTGTCTGTAACATATGGATCTGGTAGAATAATTGAATCGAGCTGCTCCCAATCCTTTATTACTGTATCAATCGGTTGACCCATAGTTTCATCTTTGGTTTCCCAAACAAATCCCCACTCGGAGGTATTTTTGTTTGTTCCTCCAAAATGCTTTTGTATATCCACCTGTATTATATCTGACTGATCTTTATCTTTATTGAAGAAGAACACGGGAACATAATCCGGCCCCTGCATTTTTATTGCTTTCAGAACTTGTGTTTTTCGCATTTTAAGTCACCTTTCCTTTAATATCAATGCTGATATCCTTCTATCCTTTAACAGCACCACTGGTTAACCCTTTTATGATATACTTCTGCATGAAGATGAAAAAAATAAATACAGGTAGTATTGTAAGTACCATCATGCAAATAAGATTGCTCCAATCTGTGGCGAAGGATCCAATATTACTATTTACAGCCAGAACCATGGTTTGCAACTTACTTGACTGTAGAAAAAGTAAAGCCGATAAAAAGTCATTCCAGGTAATCATGGCTTGATAAACAATTACAGTAGCGGTGATTGGCTGCATAAGTGGTAGCACAATACTCCAATATATTCTAATCGGAGAACACCCATCAATAAGCGCCGACTCTTCTATGTCATAGGGTATTGTTTTTACAAAACCTTGATATAAAAACACATTAAAAGCACAACCCGTTCCAATGTAAAGTAGAATAATTCCGTGAAATGAATTCACAAAATGCATCGATTTCATAACTAAATAAAGAGGAATAATAATAGCTTGCAATGGCACCATCAACCCAGATACAAAATAGAATTTTAAAAAACTATTTAATTTAGTTTTTCTTCTTGCAATGGGATATGCAGCAGCAGAACAAATAAATACAGAAAATAATACAGTAAAAAATGTTATTATAATATTGTTTGAAAAGCTCCTAAAAAAGTTCATTATCTTTAAGGCGTTTATATAATTATCCAGTGTAATACGCCCCGGAAGGCTAATTGGATGAAAAGTTGCATCCTGCATAGTTTTAAACGTATTTACAACAATATAGTAAAAAGGCATACATATTACTAGTACTGCCAGCAATACAACAAAAGTCAATATATAACCAAGCACATTCTTTTTGTCTTTGTAATGCATTTTTGTAATGCTCATGTCATTCCTTCCTCCCTCCGGCTCATCACTTTTTGTTGTATAAGCGTGATGACTAATATAACTAGAAAGAGTACAATAGAAGCGGCATTAGCCATACCATACTTCCCTAGATTTATACCTTCCTTCAAGATTGCCTGCACCACAACATAAGTCGAAGTGCCTGGACCACCTCCGGTTAAAGCATATACAATATCATAAATTTTCATTGCTCCCGTAATTGAAAAAAGTATACTCATCGACATGGCGGGAGTCAAAAGTGGAAGAGTCACATACTTAAAGCTTTGAATTATATTTGCACCATCAATTTTAGCTGCTTCGTAATACTCTGTTGGAATTGATTGAAGATTTGCAATATATATTACAGCATGCCAACCGGTCCATCCCCACAACTGTACAACAATAATCGAAAGAAATGCAAGTGTTGGGTCACCTGTCCAGTTTATCGGGCTAATGCCAAAATTCCCCAAAATAGTATTCACAAAACCATAGCTGCTGGAACTTAGCATAAACGACCACATATAGCCTACCACAAGCGCACTTGGAACAGATGGGAAAAAGAATGCAGCTCGAAAAAATTTAGTAAACGGAATTTTAGAATCTAAAATTACTGCTAAAGGTATGGCTAAGATGGTAAAGAGAATTGTTGTTACCGCGGCTATAAAAAGAGTATGCTCAAATGATATTAGGAAGACATCCGAAACCGTAAAAGCATTGATATAGTTTTCAATTCCTACAAATTTGAAATTAAAGCTTAGACCATCCCAGTCAGTAAAGCTTAAAAACAAACCTCCTAAAAGCGGTAAAACGCTGAATATAGTAAATAGCACAACAGCAGGTATAACAAGTATTTCATATGATAACTCCTGCTTTATCTGTTTGATTTTCAAATTAACCACCTTCCTTTAAAAAATCGATGGTACTGCAAAGAATACCATCGATTTTTATAGAAATATATTCAAGAGTTTAAAGCACAACAGCTTACTTTGTTGTAGCGGATTTATTTGCTTTATCCATTGCTGCGCCTACATCTTCAATCTTCATTTTTCCACTGAGAACTTGTTGTAATGCTAGCATACCTTCGTTTTGTACTGCTGTACTGTTATCCCAATATGCCCATGGATCAAAACCTTTACCATCTGCTAATGTAGTAAGAGCATCATTGAGTTCTGGAGCTAAATCATACTTTACTCCCTTTAGAAATATACCACAGTTCAGCTTCTTCTGTAGAGGAAGGAGTCCTTCAGGAGTGGACATGAATTCAAGCCATTTAATTGAAGAATCGATATTCTTTGAAGCTGCATTTACACTCCAGCTCATTCCTACTCCAGCCATCAATGAAGTACTTCCTGGTTTTACACCAGCCCAAGGAATCATTGTGATATTTAATTTTGGATTTGCTTTCTTCCAGCCATCCACAGACCAGTTTCCACCATAAGTCATTGCAACCTTACCCGTAGTAAACTCAGCATCAACCTGCGCTACATCCATACCTAACATGTCTGACGTATAGATGCCCTTATCAACTAGTGTATACCAGTTTTTAAGTGCAGGAGTCCATCCTTCAGCAAATGTAGTCTTACCGGAATTAATATCACTATCAAAAGTAGTATTTTCATTGTATAAATCTGAAAATATTTCACAATATGCAAAGCGCCATACATCCTGCGATTTTGCACCGCCAGCCACCCCTAGAGGCTTCACACCTATCTTTTTAAATGCATCACATGCAGCAACAAAATCATCTAGAGAGTTGAAAGGCAGTTTAACACCAGCCTGTTCAGCCAGATCTTTGTTTATGAATATGCCACTGAACCATGAGTCAACCGGTATACCATACTGCTTGCCATCTAGATTTGTAGCTTTGAGTGCAGTATCCGAAAAATTGCTGGTAAAAGGTTTTCCAGCAATATCCAATGTATATCCTGCCTTCTGAAAATCTTTCCAGTTACTACCAATAACGAATACATCTGGACCTTCTCCTGCAGCAAACTGCGTTTTAGCAAGATTATTATAAGGATCTCCTGTTTGTCCGAACTGGAAGTCAATCGTAATATTCGGATTAACTTTGGAAAATGCATCTAGAGATTCCTGCATCTGGCTCTGAGGCCACCAAGATAATAATCTGATTGTTGTTGGCTTCTCTACAGCAACTGTGCTCGTAGCAGCTTGTGTACCTGTTGAAGAAGTAGTTGTGTTGGAAGAATTTGATTGCGATCCACAGGCTACACTAAATAGTATTGCGCCGGTTAAACAAAGGCTTGAAATAATTTTTAAAGAATTCTTCATCGTTTTGCCCCTCTCAAATTTGTTTTCTATAAAGACTACAAGTGACGTTCAGCCGAACATTCATAACATAAGTTAACTTTAATATTATTTTACGTCACTTAAGAAATTAAAGAAATGTCTTATATTACTTTTTTTTACTGTATATTAACAGATAATAATTTTAAACAATATTAATATGATGCAAATTCTATCTTTTTACTCAATATTCTATAGGAGAGAAGCTTGCATATCTCTTTATAAATCTTGTTCACAACAAAAAGAGAGTGTCTCTTATGACACCCTCTATAAACTACAACCTTGTTTTACATCTTCTATTAAATAATTTTGTTCCAAGTTTCAAAGACTTTATAAACATTCTCTGGTTTTGCACCGGGTCCGAATTCACACTGTGCTATACAGCCGCCATCCTGCCACAGGCTATTCTTTACAGATATCACAGCATCCTCGATTTCCTTTTGAGTTCCATATGGTAAGATATTTTGCCTGTCTATTTCACCCCAGAACGTTATTTTGCCTTTAAATTGTTTGAGGTTTTCAACTCCCATACAGAAAACCTGTGAATTGAGTGCATCTACTCCTAATTCAATCAACTGTGGAATAATCGAAAGTATATTGCCATCTGAGTGCATAAACATCTTTTTACCATGGCTATGTGCAATTTCTATATAATCCTTATACATTGGTTTAAAAATTTCTTCCCATATTTTCGGGTTGATTAAGAGAGTAGTTTGTGAGCCCCAGTCATCCATGAACTGCAATGCATCCACGTCTGTTTTTGCCCATGCTTCAAACAAGCTGCAATTGAAATCATGAACTTTACGAATCACTTCAAACATTCCTTCAGGCTTGAGCATCAAATCTACATAAAGCTGCTCAGTACCCCTTATATATTGAAGCCTCTCAAAGGGATTGGGACAACCGAAAATGACAAACTTTTCAGCATCTTTACAATATTTTTTAATTCTGTCATGATCCAAATCCAAATACCCAACTGGTAATACAAGGTTATTCCTGTCCTCCCAGTCTTCGCCCGTTATCAAAGATTCTTTAGCTTCACCCTGAATTCCCCTTTGCTTATTGAGGAACCTACATCCCCATTCATCCACATATTCCCCAATTCCAAACTGTTCACCTGTAGTTTTAGGAGGATTTTTAGAAAACCATGGAATCCATACTATATCACTTCGAAAATCGCGTCTTATTTTATTTAGCTCAACCGGATGGTTATTTTCTGCCCACGGCAGTTCCCATAACTGTCTTGGTGCTCTTTCAGGTTTATCAAAATTTAATGTTTTATAAACAAGTTCCCTAGAATTCATAATATACACCTCTCGTATATTATTTTACGGCAGTTAATAGAATAAAGAAATGTTTTATATTACTTTTTTTTACTGTATATTATCACAAAATAATTTTAAGCAGCATTAATGCAAATACTATATGTTGTTTCTGTATTCCATAGGAGATAGTCCTACATATTTCTTGAAGGTATTACTGAAATAATACATACTGTCATAGCCAATCAGGGAGGCAATTTCGTAGCTTTTCATGTCAGAGTTTTTTAACAGCTCCTTTGCTTTCTCAATCCTTATTTCCGTAAGATAGTTCCAAACGCTTTTACCCTCTTCTAGCTTAAAGATCTTGCATAGATAGTTTTTACTGACGGATACCTTCTCTGCAACCTCTTCGAGTGTCACTTGGGAAGAATAATTTAGCTTCAAGTATTCTTTAACCTTTTTAATACAATTCTTTCCAGGATTATTCCTTGAAGACTGTATACAATCTAAAGCCTCAAAAATTGTTCTTTTTACACAGTCTATTAGGGTGTCAAGGGTAAGGTTGCTCTCTAGCACATCCAGATTTAAATCCATTATTGCTGCTTTAAAATCACTTTGAGTCAAGGAAGTGAATACACTCTTCTTTACACTCAAGAGGAGCTCATAACAAATTGCATATACATTCCTTGGTGAAAGTCTGTTCTGAAAAAATCTAACCTTCAGAGCATCTAGTAGTTCCTCAATTTTGTCCGACAAGCCCATTTCAAAGCGTTCTATTAGCTTTTTCTCAATATCTGCTACCATAACTGTATAATTCAAAGTTTTAAAATTTGTCTCATTGAACGAGAATACTTTGTTTATACCTTCATAAAAAGAATTTTCCGCTGCTTTAAAAGCCTGGTCATATGCTTTTTTCAAATTCAAAATATCTGTCGTAGCATTGCTTATGCCAATATAAATATTGTTTTTTTTATAAATATTGATTTGCACTATCACATCCGTATAAAGTCTTTTTAAGGCTTCTTCGTCCGCTTTTTCCAAGAATTCGTTAACAGCATTGATGATGCAGATAATTTCCCCTGCACCCTTTTTAAATACAACGCCATTTTTATTATGGTTCAGAAGGACCGATTCCACAATAGATACAGCATCCATCGATATTCCCTTTGGAACAAGATTATTTAAAACTGCTGCTTCCTCCTCAACCCTTATGACAATAACTGTATAGTTGTCAAGCAACAAATTTTTTCCTATATTTCTAAGCTTCTCCTGCGCTGTCTCATCCAACATTTTGCTATTGATAACATCGGTAAGAGTCCTGCTATATTCTATCTTGACGACCTCGGCAGCCTTTTTCCTTGATAATTCATACTCTAAAAGTCTTCGACTTTCCTCAACGATTTCACTCTTAATCTTAAAAATTATTTCTAGTAGCTTATTTTCATCTATAGGTTTTAAAAGATAATCCCGCGCGCCATAGGATATCGCCTTTTGTGCATAGGTAAACTCGCTATACGCACTGAGTACGATAACTGCAGCTCTAATTTTCCTGTTTTTCAATTCCTCCATAAATTTGAGTCCATCCATAACTGGCATTTTTATATCCACCAGTATAATATCAGGATTAACACGTTCTACCAGTGACAAAGCATCAAGACCATTGGATGCATCTCCAGCAACCTCTATGTCCAGGCTTTTCCAGTCCAAGAGCTTCTTAAGCATTTTGACCGTAAGCGATTCATCATCTATAAAAATAATCTTAAGCA
>DATCID010000256.1:0-13002 GCA_036507975.1 Ruminiclostridium sp. | reverse complement strand
TCAGAATTTCTCTAATATCTGCCTTCACTTGCCCATATAATACTTTCCTTCTATATTTCGGAATGAAAACAATATGGTATTGGCATTTCCACTTTGTATGTGATAAACTTGAACTGTCTATTATGACCGCCTCCTATTCTTGTGATAATGGCTTACGACACCGTTGTCATTATACCATAGGAGGCTTTTTTGTCCGAAGTATCACTACTGCTTACTCTATTCGCCCCAGCATAGCTGGGGGATTAAGTATTTCATTTATGTTTTGTCTAATAACTATAATATTGATACAATTCGGCTAGTTTGAGTAGCGCTAAAAAGTATAGGATTTCTGATAAAAAGTGCATACCCCGTTTTTTTTAATACAAAGGAGGTTATTTTTTCTGCTCATGGCTAAAGCTTTTTAAAACTACAGACATAGCCCTCAGTAATCCATAATCAAAAATAATTCCCTCAAAACAGTATCCCGAGAGAACATAAAAACTAAATTACTTTTACAACCTTCCTCGATTTAATTATAATCTACAAAATCTGTATACTTACTTCTATATAAATGCTAATTAATCTTTTTAAGCTGTTCATCAGTGTCCCTTCTTCCATACATAACACGTATAATGGTAACAGCAGCATCTTCAGCTTTGGGAATATAAAATACAATGAAATTATCTACTGGCGTCTGTCAAAGCCTTCTACTAAGCCATAGTTCATTTTCAAAAATTCGAAATCGCTCTGGCATTTCATCCTATTAAACACTATGAGTTATTCGCCCTCCATGATATTATTATACAATCACCAGGTTATGTCCTTCAAAGTCAGTATAGCTGATTAATTATTAATATTATATTCAAAGAGGCTACTTATTTCCTCTTCACTCATTTTTGTTAGAAAGCTTTCGCCTGGCTGTATTACTGAATTAATAAGTTCCTTTTTCTTTTGCTTAAGTTGATAAATTTTTTCTTCAATTGTTCCTTTAGTAATAAGCTTCAATACCTGAACAGGATTCTTTTGTCCTATTCTATACGCACGGTCAGTTGCTTGATCTTCTACTGCAGGATTCCACCACGGATCATAATGTATTACTACATCGGCACCTGTAAGATTAAGACCTGTTCCCCCTGCTCTAAGGGATATCAAAAAAACACTGTTTTCCCCACCATTGAAAGCTTTTACCATCCTAATTCTTTCTTCTGCCTTTATGGCTCCATCAAGATAAAAATATCCAATGTTCCTATTAACTAATTCCTGTTTAATAATAGCTAGCATTCCTGTGAATTGAGAAAACAATAGAATTCTATGCTGACCTTCAAGTGCATCTTCAAGAATTTCCAGTAGCATATCAAGTTTTGCGCTCTGCCCCTTGTAATTGTCAATAAAAAGACTAGGATGACAGCAAATCTGCCTGAGCCTTGTTAGCATTGCAAATATTTTAATTTGACTTTTATCAATACCTTTATCTGCTAGCTCAACAGTTAGTTCCTGTCTGGCTTTTAGTATGTATGCAAGATATACTTTTTTTTGTTCCTCCTGCATTTCACATATCTGCTTACACTCGGTCTTCTCTGGTAATTCTAACAATACATCTTTTTTCATTCTTCGGAGTAAGAAAGGATTTATATGCCTTCCTAGTTCTTTTAGCACTTTGGCATCTTTGTTTTTTATTATAGGGGTTTCAAATCTTTTGGAAAACATATGCTGAGACAATAGATATCCAGGCATAATATAATCAAAAATCGACCATAGCTCTGTGAGTGAATTTTCTATTGGAGTTCCTGTAAGGGCAAAATAGCAGGTCGCTTTCAGCAACTTTACAGTTTTTGCATTCAGAGTACTGGGATTCTTTATGTGCTGGGCTTCATCCAAAATACAATATGAGAACTCCATATCCTTATAAGATTCAACATCTCGCTTAATCATTCCATATGTTGTAATGATCAAATCTGCATTTTTTGCTTCCTGTAGTTGCAAAGTTCTGTCTGTGGGGCTTCCTGAAACAACTATTATCGACAATTGGCTTGTAAACTTATGAACCTCCTCCATCCAGTTATATACAAGAGAGGTTGGCGCAACTACTATAGAAGGCTTATACATATCATCATTAGCTTTTTCTAGCTTTTCGGACAGTATCAGTGCAATTACCTGAAGAGTTTTCCCAAGCCCCATATCATCTGCAAGTATACCTCCAAAACCATAGTTAGCAAGAGTCTTTAGCCATTTAAAGCCAACTTCCTGGTAATCACGCAAAACCCCCTTCAATTCTTGTGGAATAGAAAACTCCATGTCCTGAGGTTCTCTGATATTCTGTACCAACTGCTTGAAAGGCATATTTCTCTCAACCTGCAGATTATTAGCCTCCTTTAATGCATTATCAATGTACATTGCCCGATATGTGGGCAGATTTATTACCTTGCTGGATAGGTCTGAATCTGTGATATTGAGTTCTTCCAGCAGCTTAACCATTGTACTTAGTTCCTTTGCTCCCAGAGGTATAAATGCTCCGTTCCTTAACCTGTAATACTTTTTTTTCATACGAAAGGATTTCATAAGATCCTTTAATTCCTCCGTATCAATGCCCCCCATATCCAGTGTCAGTTCCAGAATGCTACTGCCTTCATTCAAGCGGACACCCGCCTTGATGTTTTTCATAGGATAAATACGCACTTCTTTAAAGGAATCTGAATAAAACAAATTCGCCTTTTCCTTCAAGCCCTTTAATTCATCAGTTATAAATTCATAAATTTTATCTTCATCCTTCAGTACAAAGAAGTCTGAACCACTTTCAAAGCCCGAATTCTTTAGCAAATCAATTATAGCTCTTTCTTCCTTTTCTGCTCGAATGAATATCCTTCCATTTACTTCATTTTCTTTAGTGTTGAAATTTTTAAAAGCATTAATTTTTTGTTCACCATATGCAAATTCTACATTCGCTATGATCATTGACATTCCTTTTTCTTCATATTTGTCTAGATATATAGTTGTAACCAGTTCCACTCTAAAATATTTTTCTGCTAGTGTCTTATCTATTTCTAATATACAGCATTTTTCCAGCGACGGAATTATATTGGAAAATAGCTTTACAGCTTCATTTTCCGGAAATTCCAATTCCATTTTACTGTCTTTATAATACTTTAAAAGTGGAGCAATACTACCAGTGTCAAGGTTTGTTTTATAAATCTGTTTCCTATAATAAATATACTCGCCCTGAAAATCTAAAGCATATGCAGTTCCTTCTAATACTGATGTCAGACTGACACCCCCATTGATTGCTTTAAATTCAACTTTCGGGTTGATATTATCCTCTACAATGGATACATCATTTATAATATTAGAATTTCCTATCCTAATATTAAAGTAGTCCTTTTCATATATTTCAAAAAAAGTCTTCATTGCGGATTCAGAAAGCTTCACTTGCCTTTTTACACTAAATATAGGACTTGATGAATAATAATTGGTATATAGTCGCTTTTCATCGTTGTATATTTTTGTAATTAGCTGCATAATACTGGAAGATTTTTTGTCAAATACCATTTTACCAGGTATATATGTAAACTTCTTACCAAATACATACCTTTTGGAAGCATTACAGGCATGTATAAAGTCAGATATATCCTTTATTACATAGAGCCTGTCTCCACCTATTTGAAGCTCTAACCCCAGCTCAACTGAGTTCCATCTCGGTGTTATTACAAAAACTGGTACAAGCTTTACTACTTCTTCACTACTATCATCAATTAAAGTGGAGGCTATTTTCACGCTCTGAAGCGCCATTATTTCATCATATGCAGTCAAAAAGCTTCTTGCCTCATTATTTAAGATTAATTCATCAGTTCTTGGTAACTGCTGAGCATTATTTGCAGTAACTTGATTTTCTTTCCTCTGAGAAACTTCTACCTTTACTTTAGGTGGAATAGTAGTACTTGAAATTGCTTTATCAAGATTCTCAAATTTAAATATATTTTCAATAATTATCTGAGGTTTTCCTTCAAAATAATTTAAAATAGCAAACATGACAGCAATAGCATGCTTACATGCTTGACCACTAGTTCTGAAATCATCACAGTTACAACTACAGCTTGAAAAGTCACCCCTTTTCATGAATACAACCTTTACTTCCTGTATCTTTTCTCCTAATACAGCACCATAAAAACTATTTTCATAGGAACGGTAGCTTACCCTTTTGACATATTTCCACTGATAGAACTTCTTCCCTGCATCATAGATATCTGTTTGTTTTGCTGCAAGCATAATTTGTAAATCTGAAATTTGGACTTTATTATCTCCAATTTGTATTTTCATTCCATTATTCCTCTTTCACCGTTTCTATTGAAAAATCAGTTATTTCAATAACTAAGACTAACATAATTTTAATCTATTTTAAAGCTTATCTAAAATAAATGCGGAAAGTACTTTATATTTGATAGAATACATGTTAGTCTTATGTTGATTGTAAGATGTTTATCAGATTCTATGTAGAATTTCTTATGGAAATAATAACAATTATATGATATATTTAAACAATATTATTTTAATTTGTAATTAAATGTACAATTCGTGAAGGGAGCATTAAAATAAAATGAATAATATCGAAGAAAATCCAAATATGATACCTGTTTTTGATTCTTCAGCAAAAAGTCTGCTTAAGAATTGGCAAATTGTAAAAAACATTTCTAAAAGCTGGAATATTAAGGATTCAATTAATACTTCTTCAAACATGATTCCACTTTTAGAGCGATTGACTGAAAGTTGGACAATAATACAAGAGGAATTAGACGCTAGTTTCGAAGATCTAAAACAGAAAATAAACTCCTCAGAGTTTATTTCATCTTTAGAAAATTCATTAAGGGATTCGGGTGTGCCCCTAAGCGGAGAATTTCCACAATACGACATTCCTCCATTCAAGTTAGCAATTTCCCGTGACTCTTTTGAGGCAAGACTTTCCCTTGGAAGAAAGCATGAAAGAACAGCAGTGCTAAATCCTCCAGAGCTTGCCAAATGGGTGTCAATTAGGTACAAAAAGTTAACAGGTAGGAAATTTAACCAAACTGCATTTATGAAGGAGCTTTTAGAAGCTTATTCATACGCAAACCGTCTTATTTATAGGGAAAAAGACGTAGCCTGGGGCAGAGCGGTTTCTTTAAATGATATTTATGGCCTTCTTACCTTAAAGGTATCCTCAAAGCAGGATTATCCAAAACAGTTTTATATTTATGATCTTGGACTTTTAAAAGAACAATCGACTATATCCTATGAGGAATACAAATTCGAATTGGGGTTCGCTAGAAACCAGTCAAAATCTATAGCCATAGTAGATAGCTTAGGGAGAGAAAGTAGAATCAGTAGTCTTACAATATATAAAGAAGGAGAAATATAATGGCACTTACTGTTGATGATGTAATACGTTTAAGAAGGGGTGAGCCTCCAGATAATCTAGAATTGGTAAAAGATATGACCCTGGGCTCAGAAATTTGGCTCGACAGGTTCTCACAGATTTATCTTGACACCTTTATATCAGAAGGTGGTAGTAAGGTAAAAGTACTTATTGGAAATGAAGGCTCTGGTAAGACTCATATGCTGCGTACAATAGAACAGCTTTCATTGCAAAAAGGTTATTCTAGTATTTATTTATCAGCTAGAAACGCTGGCCCAAAATTAAATGATATACCCAATCTTTACAGGCTCATAATCTCATGTGTGGATATGGAAAAGGTTATTTGTGGTCTCAGTGTCAAAGTTGCACAGTCTTTAGGTTATGGAAGCACCATATATGATGGCACGTGCAAGCTCTTGCCTTATGTCATCGAAGAGGGGTATGGCACAGCTGATGCTTCAAGAGAAATAAGGATTGCTATTGCAAAGACGTTAAAAGATTCTGATTTTAGTCCTTCTTTATTTACATTTGCATTTACCCTTATTAAAGACAGGCTTATAAATGAGGATGACAATGCAACTCGTCTGGCAATAAAATGGATAAAAGGTGAGAAATTAGAGAGATTCGAGCGTCAATCCGCTGGTATTTTTGAGACTCTTCAAAAGTCAAATGCACGCCAATGGCTAAATTCACTACTAAAACTAATTATCTTTTCAGGAATGAAGGGGCTTGTCGTACTCATTGATGATATCGATGTAATGTATGAGCGCTCAACTGAAACTGGCCGATTTATTTATTCACCTAGTAACATTAAAGATACCTGCGAGCTTATTAGGCAAATAATTGATGATACTGAAATGCTAAAAGGACTTATGTTCATGGTAGCTGGTCGAAGAAATATTGTAGAAGATGAAAAACGTGGTTTTAAAAGCTATGAAGCACTTTGGATGAGACTTCAAACAGGGCTTGTTCCTTCAGGTATGTTTAACTCGCTGTGTGATATAGTAGATGTTGACAAACACCTGGAATCCCTTGGCTCAGATTTCCCAAGAATACTTTCCCAACATTTATCCAGAGTTTTCAGTAATTATGGCCTGAAAAGAAAATTCAAAGACAATTTGCCTAATTTCAGTAGTCAAAGCACATTGAAGGCAGTTGTTATGGAAAATGCTTATATGTGCGATAACGTGGAGGCTGACAATCATGAATAATATAGAATCTATATTTGTAATAGAGTCCTTAAGAGCAGGAATTCCAACCAGACTTTCAACAAGAATATTACCTGATTTACGATGCAACCTTACAGAAAAAATAACTGAAGACCTTTCTTCATTTGATCGAGGAAATATCCCTAACGGACGAATTCTTTGGGGACAATATGGACAAGGCAAGACTCATGCATTAACTGCAATAGAGCACACTGCTCTCGATATGAATTTTGCTGTTAGCCGTGTTTCTTTAAGTCGTGAGGTTTCCTGTCACAATCTATACAATTTTTTTGGAAACGTAGCTCCACGTATAAAAACCCCCGATTCCACACTTGAAGGCATACAGCATTACCTCAATAAATTTCAACTTTCAGATATTCATAAAAGCAGGATATTGGAAGAAGGGCGATATGTAAATAGCCTCCCCTCTATAGTATTTGAGGACTATTTCTATACCGAGGGTGAAGAAAAAGATAAGCTATATGGTGATCTGACGGGCCTTAGACTTCCCACTCCTGAGCTTGGAAGAATTCACAGAAAAAGCAGACAGTCTTCTCTTCAAAAAATGAACTTTAAAAAAAATGAGCATACTTCTGCATATTTTGGTGTTATTGCAGATGCATTAAGATTATGCGGCTTCAGTGGTTGGGTAATCTTGATTGACGAGGTGGAATTAATAGGACGATTAGGGAAAACTGCACGATATAAAGCATATAGCAATTTGTCATGGCTTCTAAACTGGAGTGGGGGGATGAAATACCCTATCTATACTGTAGCCGCAGCAGCCACAAGACTCCAGGACGATCTTTGGTACGGGAAAAAAGATGATGACAGAAGCATCATGCCCGAGCTGGCTGCAAAATATGGAGATGCTGCTATTGCAGATATCCAGAACTTTTTTGTTAAGGCTGTGGATACACATTCTCTGAAAATTCTACCAGCTAAAGAAGAAGATCTTGAAAAATTGCTCGACAAAATCACACATCTGCATGGTGATGCTTACACATGGTCTCCTGAACTGGATTCTTCATCTTTAATCAAACAGCTAGGTTCCCAGCCGGTCAGGACATACATAAGAGCCGCTTTGGAATACCTTGATTTACAGTATCTATACAATCAAAAGCAGTTTCCTGACACTATAGGTTTAGGAGAATTGCCTCTTGTTCAGGAAGAAGAAAATCTATCCATGGATGTGGAGTGAGAGTTAGATGGATTAACTTTAGTTAAGCGGAATATGAGATCTATAATAATAAAAAATCCCTTGCACCTTTTATTGATGTGAGGGATTAATTAATATACTCATAATTTGTATTTTCTATTTTTATTTATTCTACTTTCCGCCTTCAATTACAATTGATCAGCGTTACAGTTCAGATGTGTTTATTCTAAAATTAGTAATTAAAAAAATATTCTTAGGATTTTGACGTTAAGCCAAGTAATCATCCACCTTTTATACAATGCTCACAATAATTTTAAGATAAGCATAACGTCCTTTATTAAAACATGAGAATAAAGGACGGAGGCTGATATTCTACCAGCAAAACGAAATTAAACTTAGGGATTTCTCGTAGTGAGGTTGAACTGTAACCCATATTTTGAGAGGTGTTCAAATCTCAACTTACCCCTAAAGAATTTCACAAAACCCTATACCTTTATGCATAATACCCTTAAATCATCTATGGGGATGCACCACCCTAATGAAAATTCCCTCAAACATCTGTCTATGAAAACATAGTAATACTATTAGCTTACAACCTAAGTTATTAAATCACATTTCCCTTGATTTGATATAGATATCAATATCTTCCGCAATATATCCCTGCCCAGTTGAATGAAGCACATCATAAAATGATTCAATGTAATCAAATACCTTATAGTCATTAAAGACTTTTAGCGTAGCCTTACCAGTTATATGATGGGCTTGCTTATAACTTTCAAGACAAAATACTGTAAAATCAATATTTCTTCCCGTGATTTATCACCTCATACCTCCGGAAAGCTTATCTTTCCTGTATTTTGTTCTTCTAAAAACAATTCAAACAGTTTCTCTGTACTATACTGCCAAACCTTTGTTTCTTCTTGTTCCAACATTTCATACAGATAAAAGGAGTAAAGTTTTGTAACAGCTTCTTTGTCAGATAGATTTAGTTCCACTGCAATTTTCTCTGCAAGCGCAGAACAGATGATTGGAAACACTGCATCAAATTTGTTTTTATCCATGGTTTTTTACTCCCCAATCTTCATAATGATCAAACACACAAAATTCTAATCCTTTCTGTGTATGGAATAATATCTGATCAAAAAGTTTCTCTATTTTCAAACGTTTTAAGACTTCTTCTTTATCTAGTACTCCAGTTTCAAAGAGTTTTACGGCTAAATATACATTATCGTCAGCAACAGGACCTATTACAATATCATATTCTTCTGAAACTTCTTTTCCACTACGGTTTATAGTTATAAAATCCAACCAATTTACATCATCTGATGCAAATTTTATGATGTTAAGTCTCTTTTTAGCTTTTTCTATATCAAAATTATATACTGTCAAAAACTTTTGACTTGTATTATTTCTTAAGCTCACCTTTTCAGCCCAACGAACCGCTTGTTCTTTATTGCTTGTGCTATAAAAACCTATGCCAAAATCAAGCAGACGGTTACTTGTTAAAATTTCAGGTCTTCTACAACAACATTACTGCCGTGATAGATTTTCACATTAATCCCTCCAATTTCTTTGAAGTTATTTTCTATTCTTTCAATTACAAATAAATAATCTTACCAATATTATTTTACCCTGCAAATCGCTTTTAATCAACCAATTTGCAGGGTATCTATTACAATATTTAAATGATAACTTTATTCCTTTGTTTTCAAACTCCTTGTTTCTGATTAAAAGTGCACACACCAGCCTTAAAATGCACCCACCTAATCAAAATCCAAAGGTGGGTGCATTCAAATAATGAAACCAATATCATGTATAAGAATACAATATAGGATATAACTGGTCAGAAGTACGACCCCGTTACAGAAATTGGTAACGGAGTGGACAAGTTCTATTTGCTAACTTCTTTAGCTTTTAAAGAATCTGTCACTGCTTTTAAGGATAAGTCTATGTCACTTGTTACTATAGAAGTAATATCTTTTCCATTAAATGTCCAGCTTATTCCACCCTTTTGGAACATAATATTTTTATCAATACCTTAAATGGCATTTAATAAATCCTTACTTGCCAGTGAATTAATAGTTAAGTCAACTTCAGTGGTAGAGCCAATGGCTGACTTGTCTGCCAAAGTAGGTACTGCCTTCCTGTAAGGATTATATCGTTTAAGCCGCTTTTTAAATTCCTCTAAAATGCCTTTAATAATATTATTTCCAGTAAGCTCCATCTCATTATAAATTGTGTTGGTTATAGTAATTACCTCAGCTCCAGTGGATAATACCTCAAGTAAGGCAACTCTAGTTGTAAACCTTCCAACATAAAAGGGAGGAACTTTTAGTTCATCCATAGCTTTCATGCCTATACCACCACAGTTGTCACAGTCTATCACCATCTTCTTGTTGTCACCTATTGATATAAGGCTTAAATCCCTTATCTTTTTTATTTCCATTGCTTTATACTCTTTGGCAAGAAATTATAAACTAGGAAAGCTATAAATACATTTAGAAATGCAGCAAAGGAAAGTACTGGAATCATTGCAGCTATTCCAATTCCTAAAATAGGCATTAGTACAAATACTGATATATGTCCGTTTAATATTACTCCTACAATACTAATTGCGATAAATAGTGCTAATAAAACTAAAGTTTTTATTTTCATTGTTTTGTCCACCTTTTATCTTTATCTTTATATTAAAATTATATAATTATTTTAGCAAAAAGGCTATATAAGCTGTGATAGCTCATATAGCCTTAGTTATTTAATTAATAATGTTATCCAGTAAAATCCCTATACTCCTGTGGGCTCAAGTTCGTTTTCTTCTTAAAGAATCTAGTAAAATAAGATGGTGTTTCAAATCCTAGGGCTATAGCAATTTCATTTATTTTCATATTACTTTTTTTCAACATTTCTCTGGCTTTATTAAACTTTACTTCAGATATATGCTCCGAGATGCTCTCTCCAGTATACTGTTTATACATTCTTGAAAGGTATGATGGATTAAAATGTAATAATTCGGAAAATCTAGTAAGTGACAAATCCCCGCCTATATTTTCTTCAGTATGCTTTTTAATGAAATCTATTGTCCTATAGTTATGCGATGCATGTTCTTTCTTTTTGAGTTCAAATACTTTATTTGCAATATTCAGGAAATAGACATATATCTCTTCCCATGACTTGTGTTCTTCCATTTTAAGTAATAAATTCAAGTCCAAAATAGGTTTCAATTTTTCCGATAAATTTAATCTATTAATATAGGACAAAAAAATCATTGCTATGGTGTAGTATATCTCTGTGTTAAATTCAAATGACATTGGAGCGTGACTCTCTGTATTCTCAAAGATAAGTTCTAGCTGGTTTTCAAATTCTTCCTTCTGCCCGCTTTCAATGTAAGTTTCAAGTAAAACAGTCTTTTGAAGCTTTTGTCTTATAAAATACTCTTCTTCAGCTTTTATACTACTATAGCCATTATCTTTTAAAGTATTATAGTCAACTAAAAGTAGCTCCTCTTCTACACCTGCAGATTTATTAAGGGTTAAATTCAGAGAATAGAAACTCTCAGGAATGTTTCTCCATGAAGATTGTAAAGCTGAGGCTGCAAAAGAAGTTGATATATCAAGTACTTCCTTACATTTTTTCTGAATAGATTCCATTGTTCCCTGAACAAATACAATTATTCTGTTCCAGCTTTCAACTTCATAATATTTTTCTTCATCATTTGGTTGAATTATCCAAACGAGCTTTTTGCTTTCATAAACCATAGAAAATGAATCGACTACCTGAGACATGTATTTATTAGCAATACTCTCAATACCATATACTATCTTCATTTTCTCAGTCATACTTAGACTTAAATCCAAATTATCTATTCTTGCTATCATCAATATAGAAGATTTCTCAGCCTGAAGTGGTATCTTCAGCTGTGAAAATTCATCTTGTAAATTTATATTATGCCAATTATATATTCCTTCTAAAAGGTTCATGATATATTTCTTTTGTAAAATAGGCAAAGCATTTAACATATTTTGTTTTGCTTTTTCAACAAGCTCCTCATTCAAAATATCCTTATCAATTTCATCAATAGCCTTTTTAACCGCTTTTATTATTGTTTCATCAGCTTCAGTTTTTAAAATATAATCAATGCCCCCGTTTCTAATGGCAGTCTGCACGTAATCAAATTCATTAAAGCCAGTAAGAAAAATCACCTTGCTTCTTGGCCACTGAATTTTTATTTCCTTTTGAATATCGAGACCAGTCATTCCTGGCATACTGATATCAGATAAGACTATATCTATTCTATCCTTTCTCATTAATTCAAGTGCATCTACAGCATAATAAGCCTTATAAATTTCTAGTTCAAGATCTGGCAAGCTAGAAAAAAGATCAACCAAGCCATCAACTATTATAGCTTCGTCATCGACTATTAATAATCTGTACATTATTCTAACTCTCCTCCAAAATAATTTTTTCAGTTATTTTCAAGCCTCCCAGTTCTCCTCTTGAAACACTGATTCCCCCTAGTTCTCCATATTTGATTTTAAGCCTACGCTGAACATTTAATAAGCCTGTAATTTCATCTGAATTATCTATAAATAAAAGTTTGTCCTCCAATGCCATAAGAATTTCAGATGTTAATTCATTACCATTATCTTCAACGGAAATACTAAATACATTTTTCTTTTGAGAAAAACTAATATTTATAATCCCATTTTTAACCTTGTTTTTCAGGCCATGACTATATGCATTTTCAATAACAGGTTGTAATATTAGTCTGGGTACTAGCAAATTATCGAAAACCTTTGGTAATTCTTCAATCTTAACAAAAATACGATTATTAAAGCGCACTGATTGTATTTCAATGTACTCCTTAACATGATTTAGTTCTTTAATAAGAGGAACATCATCTGATGAACTACGTGTTACAAATTGGTAGTAATTACCCAAATGTTTTGTTAGTTTTATAACACCATCTTCATCATGCATCATAGCCATTCTGTATGTTAAAAAGAAACAGTTATACAAGAAATGTGGATTAATCTGGTACTGTAGTTGTTTAAGTTCAGCACTTTTAGCATTAAGTTTTTCCTCATAAACCTGTTGAATTAGTGTACTTAATTTTTGGCACATTTCATTAAAACTTTGTTACTACTCAGGGATTTCCTTTTAAAAAAACCTATGTTAATATAAAGGCATGGTCAAAGACCCCATGTCTAAAATTAGGTATTACAATTACGAGGAGCCATTAGGCATCCCCATAATTAAAAACTAAATATAATCAT
>DATCID010000255.1:0-5487 GCA_036507975.1 Ruminiclostridium sp. | reverse complement strand
AAAAAACATTAGTAATAAAAAATTAATAGATGAAAGGAATGATATATAAATGAATTTTTTACGTTGGATAGTAGGAGTAATAATAATAATATGGTTATTGGGGTTTATTCTTCATATTGGAGGAAACTTGATACATTTGCTACTTGTCATAGCTGTCATAGTATTTTTAGTTGATTTAATTAGTGGAAGAAGAAGATTATAGAGATCATTTAAAAAATAGTATTAATGATTCAATACAGCAATATAGAAACAGATTATTATAATGCTAATCAGAGAGGCGGATTGATTTTATGTCAGGTAAGACAAATACAATTGGGAAAATAAAAAGTAGCGGTAAAAAGTTAGCTCATAATGCCACTTTTAACCCAATCGTTGAAATCATGGCACGATTAGGCTATGGGGCCCGAGGAGCGATATATTTTGTAATGGGAATTCTGACGCTTCTTCTTGCCCTGGGAAAGGTAGGTAATACTACAGATCAGCAAGGTGCAATTGTAACCATTGGAACTCAACCTGAAGGCAGAATACTTTTATGGATTATTTTCGTGGGACTAGTATGTTATTCGTTGTGGGGGTTAATCAGAGCCGTGTTCAACCCCCTCCATAAGGAACATAACACAAAAGGTAATGCCGAGAGAGTAGGCTATCTATTTAGCGGAATCGCGTATGCATTGTTAGTACTACCCACATATGCTCTTATAACAGGAGGCGTGCAACCTGCTCTTAATGGTGAGCAAGGAGTTCAAACTAAGCACTATGTAGCAAAGATTCTAACTATTCCTTTGGGACAGTTGCTGGTTGGTATGGTTGGAGTGATTGTAATGTTAGTTGGCATATTTCAGATTTATCAGGCATTCAGTTCAAAATTCGAAGAACAGATTCACCTCACTAAACTGACACCGTTACAGGAAAAAAGGGTTAAAGACTTTGGAAGAGTTGGTACCACTGCACGAGGGATTATCTTTGCATTGTTAGGTATCTTCTTAATTTGGGCAGCTTATACAACCAACTCAAATCAAGCTAAGGGTTTTGATGGCACCCTTATGTCTCTTTTACATCTTCCTTATGGACACTTCCTTATGGGGGGTATGGCTCTGGGCTTGATTGCTTTGGGAATTTACTCTCTGTTGGTAGGCATATTTTTCAGGTTAAGAAAATAATAAAGTTGTTTATAGAAAGGTAGTGTTCCAATGATTCAGACAACTAAAGAAAGATCAAAAACAGATAAAAAAAATTCAAGAGGACTTCAAAGTCCGGATGTTTTTGGGAAGAAGCCATTTATTGGTGTTATGTTATGTTTGATTAGCATTTTAATCTTTGGATTAATGGCTTATTATGTACAGCAGAAAGGTGCCCTAGTACAGTGGGATATATCCATGGAAAACCATATGCATCAAATGGCTCTAAACAGCTCCCCCTGGATAAAAAATATTATGCTTGCTGGTTATTATATTGGAATGGAAGGGTATATGGCTATTGGAGCTGTTCTAGCTCTATATTTCCTATTTAAGAAGTTTTGGGAAGAATTTTTTATGGTAGTGGTTCTTTATGCAGGGCAAAGTCTAATTTTTTATTTCTTAACTAAATATTTTGCTCGTCCCCGTCCTCAATTTACAGAGAATATTGGAGCTCTAATTAAATATCCAAGCTTTCCAAGTGGTCATATGATGAGTTCGGTTATATGCTTTGGATTAATCGCTTACTTTTTAGTGCCAAAAATATCATCACGGCTCTGGAAAGCTATGATTATTATATTCTCAGTACTTATGGTGCTCTTTATTGGGTACAGTCGTTTTTTCATGGGTGCACATTACTTAACAGATCTTGTAGCTGGATTAGCAGTTGGTGTCGCTTGGACAAGTCTTGCTATTATGCTGATTGAGTTATTATTTAAAAAGGGAGGACATAAAAATGTCAAGGAAAAAGAAACCTATTCGTGCTAAATTAATTGCTAACCCAAGTTCGGGTAATGCAGTGGAAAACAAAAAACGTTTAGAACAGGCAGTGCGCTATTTAACAGAGCATGGAATTAAGGTTGATGTAGCTTATGCTTCACCAAAAGAAGAGGGTCTAAACATCGCCAAAAATGCTGTTAAAAATGGTTATAAAATCATTATTGCTATGGGCGGTGATGGTACCATCGGGGAGGTCATTAGGGGTATGGCGGGCTCTAAGGCAACTCTAGGTGTTATTGTTGGTGGAACCATGAATGATATTGCAGCTAGTTTAGGTATTCCTGAAGATGTTGAAGCGGCCTGTGAATTAATAGCAACGGGTCAAACTCGAAAATTAGATTTGGGACAGATTAAAACAAACAAATATAAGAAGTTCTATTTCCTTATGGTAACTGTAATTGGTCTAACTGCCACCATGTATCCTGAGGTTAAGAAGGTTCCAAAGGGGAATTTATCATCACTCAAGGAGGCTATCATCACCTTTATGAAGTATAAAGGTGATCCAGAGGTTTTTCTAACGTTGGATGATGAAAGCAAAATAAAGGTGGAGACAATGTTGGTAACTATAGCTAATACCCCACTCATCGCATCTAAAAACTTAGTTGCTCCAAATGCATCCATGGAGGATGGCCTCTTTGATATTTCTGTATTCCCCAGCTTCAGCAAGGCTGAAGTACTTAGCTATTTTGCAAGAACATCTAAAGAAGAATTAATACCAGACGGAAAGCTTCAACGCTTCCGTGCAAGCAAAATCAAGATAAAATCCTCACCTAAGCTGGAAATCGCTTCTGATGGGGTTACACTTGGAAAAGGCAAAGCAGTAATTAAAATGTGCCCAGGTGCTTTAAGCGTATTTTGCCCTCCTATAGGTGAAGGTGATGAAGTGCCAAAAGAGCAAAAGGCTGAGGAATTAGCTGCGCCTCTTTCACCCCTTGACAAAAACAATTAAGAATTCTTTTTTTAGATAAAGAAGTAATCTTATATAGACAGTAATAAGGAGGTATAAGAATATGAAGAAGTCTATAGATCATAATCAATTCGAAGGACCACAAAATGCAGCGCAAAAAGCAGTTAAAGAAGAGACTTCCTCACCAGGTGTAAGGCGAGCTAAGGCTATTCTATTTCAACTAAGTGTGGGGATAATGATTGGAGCTTTCGGAATTTTAACATTCCTTGTTGTGACCATTCCGACATTTTCTATAGATTTGGCTATTAGCAAGTGGGTACAAGGAATCAATAATCCTTTTTTCTCTTGGCTTATGACTTCCTTAAGCTGGGTGGGATTCCCCCCCCAATCCTTTATTGTAACGGTAATTATAATAGTGCTCATCTATGTCTTAGGGTATCATTGGGAGGCTGTCAGCTCAATTATAGCCTCGACTATAGTAGAGCTACTCAATCAGTTAATTAAGACGCTAGTTAGACGTGCACGTCCTAGTGCGAGTCTAATTCATGTAACCAACTTATTGAATAGTTATAGCTTCCCAAGTGGCCATGTCATGTTTTATACAGGCTTTTTCGGCTTTATCTGTTTTCTGATTTTTACTCTACTCAAACCATCATGGAAGCGTACTTTGCTACTCCTGGCCTTTGGTAGCCATGTGGTTCTAATTGGATTATCCCGGATTTACCTTGGTGAGCACTGGGCAAGCGATGTAGTTGGTGCATACTTATTAGGGGGATTATGTTTAATAGGCTTTATTCATTTGTATCGTTGGGGAAAACCGAAATTTTTTGTTCGGCAACCCCTAGCCAAAGATAACAAATAGGGTTAATAAATATTATTTTGACCTTGTTAGTCAATAAGAAGAAAGAAATGACTCTTGAGTTTTACAATTATCAAAACAAGGTTATAGAAATTATCCATATAAGTTATCAACATTTCGTTGAAAATATATAAATAAGCAAAGAGGTAAGTCAATATATAAAAGATTTGCCTCTTTGTAAGGTTATAAGTTAATTTCAATATTAATTACTTATTAATTCTAATAATAGATATAAGCTAATTCTACATAATGCCTTAAGTTGTGCACTGTTGAAGGTCTTTTAATTCCTACTTTTTCAATGAGGTTTTCAACTATTTTCTCTAAAGTTCTTGTTGTTATATGATTATTAATATCTTGACCAGGAAGCTAATACTGAGGTTTCCCTATTATCATTTTTCCCTTTACCTTGGTTATTTCTTTTCTTTTTTACACCTTGGTAAACTTTTTATGTTCCATTCTCTGTCTAAAGTAGTTACATAGAAACATTTTAAGCCACTAGAAATTTGATTAACATAAGACTACTAACTTTCTTTACCGTGATCCAATGATGTAAGTAATTCTTTATATACTAAATTCCAAGCAAATCTGGGGATTTACTATGAAATTTAGAAAAAACAACAACATGACGTAAATATGAATTTTGTATAGTTTCACTAAATCCTTTTAATTCTAGATCTTTTTTAAATTTGTATCTTAACATTGCCATTAATAAAACACTGATGCACAACTTGCAAGGGAAATTAATATTGCATTGCCAATAGAGTTATCTAGAGAAGAACATAAAGAATTAGCAAGTGAATATGTTAATGATAATTTTGCATCCCAAAGTATGATTGCAGATGTAGCTTTTCACTACAATGAAAACAATCCCCATATTCATATAATGTTTACTATGAGAGATATAAGCCCTGAGGGCTTTTTAAATAAAAATAGAAGCTGGAATGATAGAAACAATATGGAAGGCTGGCGGGAAAGCTGGGCTTTAAAAGTCAATGAGTTTTTAGAAAAAGCAAAAGTTAATGAAAAAATTGATCATAAAAGCTTTGAGAGACAAGGTAAAGATCCATTGCCTCAAAAATCTTGGGGTTCAATGTTTTCATATAGAGAGAAAGGGAATTAGTAATTAAAGCATTAATATTTGATTTTGAAGTATCATCCATCTCATCACTACCTATGTCTAATCTGCTTTGGAATCTGTAATATCTATTTATGCCATTTATCTTTGGCAAAAGCTCCTTTAACTGATAATCAACAGTTGAGCTCACTCCATCAAAAACTACCCCAAGTACTGGTTTAGCCCACATTGCAAGGCCCCAATTCTTTGCATTTTTATAGTAGATAGGACGAGTATGCTCCCCAACTCCCAAGGATACAACAAGAATGTCGTCCCTTTTGTACATATTTTTTGCTTCTACATATGCACACATTGAAGGATTATTTGCAAATACTCCTCCATCAATAAAGGAAAAATAAGTGTTGTCTCCATAGGCTTTAAAGCTAATGGGTTCAAAGTAAGTTGGGACTGCAGAGGTAGCTCTTGCTGCATCTCTCATAAAGAAATTATTCCAGAGGTACCTGTGATTAGGTTAAAAAGGGTGGAAATTGGCTTATGGGTACGATTCTCGATTTCTTCGAGTATTAGGGCAGGAATAATACCTCTTATGCCACCTCCGTCTATGGATAAAACCTTTATCAAAATAACACGTCCAAAAATTATTAACCTAATACTAAATATATTTCACATAATATTAATAAATCCTTCTTTT
>DATCID010000254.1:0-28974 GCA_036507975.1 Ruminiclostridium sp. | reverse complement strand
ATATGTCAAAACCCGACAAACCCTTTCTTTCAGCACATTGTCTCACTGTCATCAAATCATTGAAGGCATTTTCCACCTTACCAGATATTGCTTCCTGCTTTGATTTGTATCCGCTTTTTAGGGTAAAAACATCGTTTGTTTTGGAGAAGGCTTCATTATAGCTATTGTTACCAACTTCTACTATCCAGGCGTTTTCATATTTTAAGTCAAATTCCTGATTTTTTACGTCAAATTCAGCTATTCTTTCGGGCATTTCCTTTTCAATGCTTCGGATGTCAGATTGAATATCAACCTTGTCTATATTCATAAAATTGCTAATTTGCTCTTTAATTATAAGGATTTCCTGTTCTATAATTTCTTTCTTTTGAGTGAGAGTAATCACATAGGTCAAATCTATATTATGTAATTCTTCGCACAAACTCTCCTGCTCGGTTTGACGATTAGCAAGGTTGTCAATCTCAAGCTGCTCATCTGCTAACCGCTCAATATCACTAATGTCATAAATCTTGAGGTTCTGGTATCTGGAAAGTATAGACTGCCTGTCTTTGAGTATCTGTAGTTTTTGGCTTTTTTCTATTGCCTTTTTCTGCAGGGTTGCAATTTGAATCTGCCTAGAACCCATACCAATAAAGGCGTTTTCACTATAGAAAATAGAATTGATCGATGACAGTACAAAGTTTTTGTAGGTATGACAATCCCTTGTAATTGCGGACCTATAATTCTTTAAATCATCAACCTTTTCACACTTAAATATTCTTCCCATGAGAAAAGCACAATAAATTTTGGAATATTCGTCCTGTGTCTGTATTTCTTCAGCAAGTGAACCCTTTTCTATGACTGGCTTTAAATCCAAAACAGCCTTGATATTGACAAGTCCCACTTTGTGTTTCTGAAATTTAGAGTTATCCATTTTTTCATAGATTCTTCCAGCCTGGTCATAATATTTTGGGGCTATGATAAAGTAAAGTTTCTGAGTGTTAATAAATCCTTCTATGGCATTTACCCAGGAATTATCTTTAATATCTATCAGGTCCGCTAAAATATGAACCACAACTTCTTCATTAAATGCCTTGCAAAGTTCATCTTTTATGTGTTTTTGTGCGTCAATGAGCCAGCTAGGATATTTTTTACCCTGCTCAATTTCTGTAATCAGAGATTTTATTTGAGAGAGTTCATCTATGACAACCCTGATTGAAGAATCATTGGTATGAAATTCCCTCAAAATAACATTTTTACATTTATCCAAGAAATTGTTTGTTTCAGTAAATGCAGCTGCTAAAAGATTGCAGTCCTTCAATGACGGAATGTTCTTTCTTAAAAACATTTCATCTTCAATGGGGTCAGTGCTTATTTTATCCCAATCATTCAAGCAGTCTATCCATTTGTTAAAGTCGGCTCCCATAGTCTGAAAGCGTTGTTGGAACTTTTGGGCTTGGTCAATACTTTGTTGTAAGGATTCAATCTTTAATTGAATATTGTTATACAACTTATTTGTTTCTGAGTCGTTTATTTTATTACGCAGAATTTCTCTGTCTTGCTCCAGTTCAGTGCTCTGGGTTTCAATCTTGATGATTTCTAAATCCAGCTTACTAAGAGCTGCCTGAAATCTGGCAAGTTGCGTTTTCATATCTAAAATATCCAAAGTCAGTTGCTCAACTTCTGCTCTGTCAACAATATAGCCAATGCGGTCTTTGTCATCATTCAATTTCTTCCACACATTAAACCGTTCATTGATACTGCGCAGGAGCGTAATCTGCTCTTTTACACCATCCATCTTTGTGCCAAATTGCTTATAAAGACGAACATTTTCTCTCATTTCATCAATACTTATTTCTATTTCTTCACATACAAAACGCTCTATGAACTCACGGATATTTTTGGGAGGGGTAAAGGATACAGATTTTTTGAAAGTATCAAAGAATTCTGGACGGATTTTCCCCATGTGTTGATAAATAAACTTGTCCCTATATTCCTTGTTGGTCGTATATATTTCAGCCTTTCCCTTGTACATTTCCTTGAACTGGTCAATGGAGAGGGGAATGTCCTTCAGCACAAAATGATCACTTGGTAACTGATTATTTATATAGAAGAAAAGATGGTTGTATTGATTGGATTTTGAGTAAACGTCAAAGATTACGCCAAGGCAAAAAGATTTGTTTTGGGCGGTGTCGTTAAATTCCATAACAATATAAGAGGAGAAGTCATCATTTCGGAGATATCCCTTACCGGCTTTATCGTTTTCCTGATTCATCCCTCTGAGATATTCAATAAGGGTTCTTTTGGATTCACCACTGGCAGCCTTATTAAAAAAGTCACCCCTGGTATCACCAAGCACAAGTAGTTGAATAGCATCCAAAACCGTAGATTTTCCTGCCCCTGTCTTACCCGTAAAGAAATTAAGATTTTTATTGATGTCTAGACACACGTATGAAATATAATGCCAATTGAGCAAAAGAATTTTAGTAATCACCTTCATTGTCGATTTCCTCCTCGTGTATATCTTCTAATAGGTTAATAGGCTCAATGGCAGAATCATCCTGCTCATTACTTAATTTATCATTTTTGTTTTTGTTAACAACATCAAACCTTTTAATCAGCTCAAGTAGATTTTCACTCTTAAGCGCATGAGTGATGGACGGATAAATAATAAATATGGTGTCTGGATGGGCATATTCGCCAGCCTTCTTCTCTAAAATCTGATATTTTTTCAAAAGTTTAAGTGCAGGTATAATTTCATATTCAGGAGGGTTCTTTTTCTCAAAAACCTTGAACACTTCCAATTTGTATAGTATTTCAGACAGTTTCACATTAATATCTTTCGACAATGAAGCCTTACTTTGCTTTTCTTCATATATAAGCCTTAAGATAAGAAGAAAGAGCGTTGTGGTTTTATTGAGATTTATTGAATTACTAAAGTTATCATTCTTGACGGAGATAACCCCGTTCATGTCGTCCATTATTAATTCCCACCCAATCATTTTGAGGTAATCCCTGACCACGGCATGGTTGTATTCAATAAAACGGTAATCACTATTTGTTTCAAATTTCCCTTTACTACTATTAAATACTCGTTCTACTACATAGTTCTGAAAGAGCAAGGCATTCACAACGTTGGCAAATTCAGATTGTTCCTTATCATTCAAGAGGTCATATTCATTAAAAGACATGTGTTGTTTTCCTTTCAAAAAGTATTTCTGGGATATTGAACTCATTTACATGGACATTACCTGAAAAAACTGTTGCTTTAAACTCCGAATTGGCTTTCCCAGCCATGTCCAACGCCAATATCAACTTTATTAATTCTGTGGTATCTGCTATTATTATATTTCTTGTGTTAATCGAAGTTTTTCCATTTAATAAACCTTCAAGATACCGCTTAACGTTTTCTATCGAGAATTCAGAATTCAGAGTGGAATTCTCTTTAACAATTTTTTCACGGCTACCCGCAATGTCATTATCACTCATTTTTTCAATCTTGGTAGCTTGTGGATTGAATTTTACCTTACCAGAGCGAGGCGTATAAAGAGATCTTTCACCCAAGGACTGAAAACCATTTAGCCTTAAGGATTTACTGACCTCTTTTATATATGTAGGGTCATCATTGCTTTCGACAATCGTATCAATAATATTTGCAAGGTTTGCTGGCAAGTCTTTATCCCTACTAGAGAGATAACGGCACCTATCCCAGGAAGCATTCAAATACTGCGTGTGCTTTCTATCTATCTGATTTAGCTTCCCACTTATGTTGTCAAAGGTTTTCAAAATTTCATCAAGGTAACGGCTTACCATATTTCTAGCATCCTCATCTGAGTCCAAATTCTTGTTCAGCTTCATTTGTTTTGCTATCTTTTCCTGAAGTTCATCATTGTACCGTAATTCCTTTATAATTTTAGTGATTTCATTTCTATATTTAAATGCATTGTTTTCAGTCTTAAGAGGATGGTAGCTTTTATCGTTGATGTTCCTCTCGTACTCAAAGAAATGCTCAGCCAAAACATTTGCTAGCGAAACCTGTTTAAGAAGATTATCAAAGTGGACTTTCATTCCATGTATAATATCTTGCAAGAGTCGATTCAAGGTCGTTGTGTCCTGATAAGCATTTTCAAGAAAAATATTTTCTGAACTTCCTGCGAGCGTGATTTCTTTGAGATTTAAATATACATTTAACACACAATTCTCCGTTCTTGAATTGTCGGGATGCATAATTTTGTGAATTGTTTCTAATAACGCTGAAGCAAATGGGGGCATACTTAAATATACTTCCAGGTTTTCAAGGTCATTTTGTTCTTCCAACCACCCATATTTAATCAAATACCTCAGAATTGCATAGCTGTATTCACTAATGGTTTTATTTTTAAGAACAACTTCTTCACTTTCATTTTGAAAATCAAAAATTTTCTTATCAAAGAATCTTCCTAATGCTATTGCACTCTCACTCTTGGTGAGCATATAGTTGCTTTCTTTAAATTCATCATATAACAAAAGCAAGGTTTCAATGTAGATACCCTTGTCTATGGACGTAAATACGTTAAAAAAGTTATCTGGAACAATATCAAAAAGTGCAACTGGCATATGGAAATCACCCCGTAAAATGTAGTAGTGAGTTAATTATACCATATACCCCATATTAGCAATAATTATTAGTAACAGAGCTATGAACAACAGGACAAATCGGTGAACATCGATATGTCCTGTCTACGTTGAATTTACAATAAGCGTTAAATAACACCTGCCTACTAAAAAGTTTGGCAAGCAGGTGTTGATAATGGTAAAATATAGAGTACATCCTTTGGATTGTATGTATTTGTTATTCTCAAAAATTTTTAAAATTACTAAGGAGTATTTTCAATGAAAAAAATAATGGATAGTAAATTCAGACCTGTAAATCCATCACCAGCTGCTTTAATAACTTCTGTTGATAAAGATGGTAAACCTAATATAATTGCGCTTGCAGAAGTTTTTAACATCAGCATAAGTCAGCCAGTTATAGCCGGTATAGGAATACGTCCCGCGACATATTCACATTCCCTGATACAAGAATCAGGGGAATTTGTTATCAATCTTACTACCTCTGAATTGGCGGAAAAAGTTGATGCTTGTGGAAGCATCTCTGGAAGGGCTGGTCATGACAAATTCAAGTTGTTTGGATTGACGCAGGTAGCTGCATCATTTGTCAAGCCTCCTCTTATCAAAGAGTGTCCTGTCAATCTGGAGTGCAAGGTTGTGGGGATTAACCGAATTGGTGATCATGACCTGATTCTTGGAGAAGTTGTAGCAGTGCATGCAGATGAAGACAAACTAGATGCGAACGGAGGACTGGACTTGGAAAAGCTTGACCTACTGGTATATATGAGTGGATCCTATTGGTCGTTAGGCAAGAAAATTGGGAACCATGGCTTTACGAATAAGAAAAGGTGAAAAGGAATGAAGATAATCTCTTCCCTATAAACGGAAGAGGTTATTTTTTTGTCTTTTTTAAGTTACTTAATTAAATTCGATTGAAGAAAATTTAAAAGCGTGAAGACAACTAGTACTATGCTAAATAGGTGGAACCAATAGAATGTTTTTACATACAATGATTTGATACCTTAATGATCTTCTCGGACTATTTCCAGCATTAAGAAGGTTTAATATTCGTAGGCCTTCTTTTGTTGCTAAGAAAATTTTTGGTAAGAATAACTACAATCCATTTTACATAGGGCTATTGACAGGGCTTATGCCCTGTGGTCCATTACAGATTATTCAATTGTATGCCCTTGGTACAAGAAATGTTTTTTACGGGGCATTATCCATGTTGATCTTTTCTTTAGGTACAGTACCTTTATTATTTACTTTTGGTGCAATAAACTCCATTATCAGTAAAAAATACGCTCATCGCATTTTGAAGCTAAGTGCAGTCTTTATAACTATACTTGGGTTTTTGATGATTAGCAGAGGGTTTGCATTGTCAGAAATTCAAACAGACCTTCCTGTAAGTTCCCAGATGACTGTTTCAAGTGATGTGGGAATTGCAATTCTCGAAGGGAAAGTGCAGGTTGTTACAACTTCCATCCTACAGGACAGTTATCCACCCATCCTTGTTCAGAAAGGGATTCCAGTTCAATGAATTATCATCGCTACGGATGAAAATTTAAATGAGTGTAATAACGCAATTACAGTACCAAAGTTCAAAATCGAAAAAAAACTACAGGTAGGAAAAACCCTGGTAGAATTCACTCCATTAGAAGTAGGTAACATTGGGTATACCTGTTGGGTGGGAATGATAAAGAGCAAAATTATTGTGGTTGATGATTTGAGCAAAGTAAGTATGAAAAAGAAGTTATCTAAATGAGTGAAACAGCCTCTTTGAAAATATATGGAATTAGTTGCTAAAAGCAGAACGTCCAAAGCAATGCAAGCGCTGATGGAGTTGAAGGCAAAAACTGCTAGAGTCATTCGAAATAACCTGGAAATTGATATCCCTATAGAAGAAGTAGTGGTTGGGGGATTTAGCATTGAACGTTCTATGAACGGAGGAGCTTTTTCTGTAATCGCAGCACCAGGACAAAATGCCAATACAGGCAGTATGATCTATACAGATACTACAGCTGCTCCAGGTAACGCTTATGACTATAGGGTAAAAGCTTTAAATGGAACAATTATAGCATCAACTTACTCGAATATTGCAAATGTTGTTATACCAAGTCTTTCGGCAATTCCAGCTGCACCTACCGGCCTTTCTGCGGTACTACAATCAGCAGCTAATGTTAGCTTGACTTGGACGGATAATGCTACCAATGAAGCTGGTTTCACTCTGCAGCGCTCACTAAACGGAGGAGCTTTCATTAATATCGCTACGCCTAAGGCAAACAATAATACAGGTAGTGCAAACTACTTAGACACTACAGTGGCAGCCGGAAACACCTATGCTTATAGATAAATGCGTTTAATTCAGCAGGAGCATCGGCCAATTCGAATACTGCCAGTGTGACCATTCCTAGTGTTCCGTTGTCTCCCTCAGGTTTGACAGCAACAGCTGTTATAGCTATTAATAATGGAGATAATGTTACTTTGAAGTGGGTAGATAACTCAAATAATGAGACGGGATTTACAATCTGGTGTGCTACAAATGCGGCTTTCACAACAGGACTGAGTATTAGCACAGCGAATGCTAATAGCACAACAGTTACTCAAACAAATATGAATCGTGGAAAAACTTACTGGTATAGAATCCAAGCAGTTAATACTTCTGGTGCATCTTCATGGTCGGGAGCAGTCAGTGTCCTAACACCATAAAGGCTATCACAAATTAGTGTTTGGGTTATACAAACATAAGAGATTGAACAACAGCGAGGCTATCTTAAACCTAACAGGGTTTAAGATAGCCTCGCTGTTTTAATTTAGCAAAAAATCATTTATTTATATATATAAAAATATTACATGTAAACCCATAAAAAAATTACCATGTAATTATTAATATTGAATATATAATTATTTAATAGAGGGGAATATAAAGTTACCCCAGCATTTGTTAACTTAAATAACTGAAAAATTACCATGGGAGGAGGTATTTAGCCAGTTATTTATGCCATTGTACCAAGAAATTATTAGAATAAGAAAGGATGAGGAAAATGAAAAAATTTAGGTTAATCAGTCTTTTACTAGTTATTTTAATGGTTCTTAGTGTTTTTGTAGGATGTGGTGCACCAAAAAAAGATTCCACAGGATCTTCCACATCTGTAACTGAGCAGGATAAATCGCAAAGTACGTCCTCTGTTGAAAAAACTACTCTTAAGTATATGACATGGTCTGGAGGAGGTCAGAAAGTAGCAGATGAAAAAGCAGTAAAAACTTTTAATGATCAGAATGCTAATATTGAGGTTAAAATAGAGTTTGTAGATGAGAAGAATTACCTTAGTAAGTTAAACACTTTAGTTGCTGCAGGCTCTCCACCAGATATTGCTTTCCTGAATGAATATCTGGTTCATGATTGGGGTTCAAAAGGTACAATAACTAATCTTACAGATAAATTCAATTCTAGTAATCTCACTCCTGATAAGTTTGTGCCAGGCGCCCTTTTTCAAAGTGATGGCAAAATATGGGGAGCTGCACCAGGTGTAGAAGTTATTTTGCTCTATTACAATAAAGAAATATATAAAAAGTATGGGGTTGAAACTCCATCTCAGGATCCTTTAAACCCATGGACTTGGGATCAGTATGTTGAAAGCATGAAAAAGGTAACAACAGATTTAAACGGTAAGCATGCAAATGAGGCTGGCTTCAACTCTAAAGCAATAAAAGTATTTGGTGGAACGGCACCTACATTCTGGCTTTATTATCTCCCGTTCTTATATAGTAATAATGCCTCGCTGGCTTCCCCGGATGGAATGAGTCTGGCACTCGATACACCAGAAGCAACGCATGTTCTACAGTCAATAGCCGATCTAGTTTACAAACATAAGGTTGCTCCTACTCCAGCTGCTCAGAAGGGCTTACCAGCTCTGGCTCAAATGCTTGCGAATGGACAACTTGCTTCTTTTGTTGGTGGACAATGGGAGTTGTCAAGCTTTGGTGAAATTAAGTATGATGTCGGTATTGCACCGTTACCTATCTTTAAAAAATCGTCAAATATAAGTTGGGGATCTTCAGTTGTTATTTTTGAGAAATCAGAGCATAAGGATGAAGCATTCAAATTTCTGCAATATTATATAGAACCAGAATCAAGTTTGCAGCTTTCTATTGATGCTTCCTGGATGCCTAACATGAAGGAATGGTATTCAAGTGCTGATTTGGCAAGTAAGTGGATGGATAATGAGAGACATAGTGAAGATTTCAAAAAGGTTGTTCCTAAAATAGCAACTGAAGTAGCACAAGTTCCTGAAAATGTTTCGTTAAAGAACTTTGGACCAATAGTAGATCAATTTGTGACTCCACAACTTGATAGATTATGGCTTGGTCAGCAAAGTGCGGAGGAAGCAGTGAAAGGTCTTGGAGATAAGGTTAAAGATAAAATGCAGGGTTACTGGAAATAACATTAAAATTTAATTAAAAAATAAAGGGTTTTCTATATAAAACATTTAAAACTAATTTATACAGGAAGCCCTTTATTGTTTATAATCTATACAATTAACCAATATTCCTGAACAGTAACTATTCTTTGCTACTTTCATTTTTATTGGGGTGTTGTATTTAGGGAGGCATTATAGTAATGAATAAACCTGATGTACTTAACGGTATGAGAACATTTAAAATCAAATCTGCGAGACGAGCTACAGCCAACAAAAATTTGTGGGGATACTTTTTTATTTTACCTGCGATTATAGGACTGATTGTGTTCCAATTTGGGCCAATTCTCTATAGTATGGTAATTAGCTTTACACAATGGGACATAATCACACCGATGAATTTTCTAGGAACCTCGAACTATACGAGAATGGTAAATGACCCTTTAGTATGGAAGTCTATTTCTGTAACACTTTATTATACAATATTGAATGTTCCACTGACATTAATCATAACTTTGCTTATAGCAGTACTTCTGGATACAAAGATGAAAGGAATGTCCCTATTTAGGACAATATACTATATTCCATCAATTGTACCAGCTGTGGCGAATGCGGCACTTTGGATGTTCTTGTATAACCCTATGTATGGGTTTTTTAATCAAATTTTGTCAATGGTTGGTATTCAACCTCAGGAATGGATATATGGTGAAAAACAAGTAATTCCTTCAATTGTACTTATGAGCATATGGGGAGCTGGAAATACTGTAATTATTTATTTGGCTGGATTGCAAGGAATATCAAGACAGCTGTATGAAGCAATTGAAATAGATGGAGGAGGACTTCTTCATAAGTTTTTCAAAATAACAGTACCTATGATTAGTCCAATTATATTTTATAATATGGCTATGGGTATTATAGGGAGTATGCAGGTATTTACACAGGCATTTATTATGACAGATGGAGGTCCGGCAAACGCAAGTATGTTTTATATGCTCCTTTTGTATCGTACAGCGTTCAAAAATCAGGAGATGGGATATGCTTCTGCAATGGCTTGGATGATGTTTTTGATTATAGGGATTATAACATTTATTACATTCAAGACATCCTCTCTATGGGTGTTCTATGAAGGAGATGACTCAAAATGAAAAAAAACAAAAAGTTAAGTGCAATATTATATATTTTATTAATCACTCTTGTGGTTATCTCCCTTTTTCCTTTTTTCTGGCTTATAAGAAGTTCTTTAATGACTTCTACTGAAATTTTTTCAATGCCAATGCAATGGCTTCCCAAAAAACCTGAAATTAGGAACTATTATACTGCATTAACTTCACTTCCGTTCTTACTTTATTTTGGCAATACTCTGACCATTGTTATACTTAATGTGCTAGGAAATATACTTAGCAGTAGTTTTGTAGCATTTGGGTTTTCCCGAATCAAGTTTAAGGGGAGAGGGTTTTGGTTCATATTACTAATATCAACGATGATGATCCCTTATTCCAGTGTAATGATACCTCAATTCATAGGATGGAGAGCAGTGGGTGCCTATAACACTTTCTTACCTCTAATCCTACCAGCATTTTTTGGGAATGCATTCTATATATTTTTGCTCAGACAATTTTATATGGGTATACCCAAAGAATATGATGAAGCTGCTTTTATGGATGGTGCTAATTATTTGAGTATTTATGCGAAGATTATCATACCGATGTCAAAACCAGCTCTTACTACTGTTGGTGTATTCACTTTTATGGGAGTTTGGAATGATTTTTTCGGACCACTTCTTTACCTGAGTGATAATACAAAGTATACTTTGGCACTGGGTCTTAGATCGTTTATCGGGCAATATGTATCGGAGTGGAATTTAATGATGGCAGTCAGCTGCGTTATTATCCTTCCAATGATTGTACTATTCTTCTTCGCACAGAAGACTTTCATTGAGGGTATTACCTTCACAGGACTCAAGGGATAATGAGTTGAGTATTACAATTTTATGATAGAAATTGCATTAATCTAATCTCAGAATAATAAGGAGGTTATCACGTGTTGAATCATATATCGAGCTGGAATACTTGGGATGTAAGATGCCTGAATGCAGTCATGAAGATACCTGAGATGGCTGAGCTGAGAATAGCACTATACGATAGTGAAAGTAAACTGTATCAGGATGAGTTTCTGTGGAAAAATGTTGAGCGATTTGGGCTACATCATCCATATGGAGAATACTTTGATATAGATTTGAGATTTGGAAGTATGACATTTACAATGATATTCGCCAGCGAAGATGATCGGTTCGTATATAAAATCATACAGAAAGATAGCAGACCTAATATTAGATTTTACATTGTAGGGATGTTACGTTGGGGAGTAAATGGAACTATAACAAAAGAAAATGGAACTCTTTCCATAAGAACAGGAGATCATAGCTATGATTTTTCAGTTCTAGGAAGAGTTGATTCTACGACCATTATTAATTCCAGTCATCAGGGTATCCTGCTTCATGCAGATGATACGATTTATATAAGTTGTAACAATGAAATGACACAGGTGGAGATGGATAGATACCTGGAAGCTAAGCGCTCTGAATGTGAAAATTCATATATCAAGGGTAATGGTACTTTGATGGATACTCCAGAGGCTATAATCAAAGGAATTATGTGGAATACCATTTATGAGCCGCTCTACAAAAGGTTATGTACTCCGGTTTCACGTGCATGGTGCACAGGTAATGGTGTTGGGTTCGGGTCATATGTGCTCTTTGAGTGGGACACATTTTTTGCCGGTTTGTTGAGTGCAATCCAGGATAAAGGAATTGCTTATCAGCAGATATACAGTATTATGATGGAAATGACTGGTGATGGCATGATTCCAAATTTCGGAGCTCAAAACGGAAGTAGTATCGATAGATCCCAGCCTCCGGTTGGATCATACTGTATTCTGAAGCTCTATCGTCAGTTCGGAGATAGAGAGCTTTTGGAAAACACATTTGAAGGACTGCTTATATGGAACAGTTGGTGGATGAAAAACAGGGATGGAAACAAGGACGGACTTCTGGAATGGGGATCAAATCCATATCCGAAAGACAAAAAAGTTTTATATGAGGCTAATAACCATCAAGCTGCCATGTTCGAATCAGGGCTGGATAACAGCCCAATGTATGATGGAGTTAATTTCAATATGGAAACTCATACTATGGAATATATAGATGTAGGCCTTAATGCATTATATGCTCTTGACAACTGGGCTCTGGCAGAGATTGCCTTAATCCTTGGAAAGGCTGATATAGCAGAAAAGCTGCAGCTTGAATATAACAGGATGAAAAGGCAAATGAATGAACTGCTCTGGGATGAAGAGTGTGGAATATACTTGAACAGATACTGGGATGGACGCTTTAATTACAGGCTTTCACCAACAAATTTCTATCCCATGATTGCAGGTGTTGCTACACCTGAGCAGTCAGCACGTATGATAAAAGATCATCTTCTGAGTGAAAAGGAATTTTGGGGTGAATATGTCATACCTAGTATATCTAGAGAAGATAAGGCCTTTGAAGACAATGATTATTGGAGAGGCAGGATATGGGGGCCAATGAACTTTCTGGTCGGAGAAGGGATCAAGCGATATGACTTCTATGATGAAGCTTTCCTTTTTGCGAAAAAGAGTCAGAATCTTTTCCAGAAGGAATGGAAGAAGGATAACCATATCTATGAAAACTATAATGCTATTACAGGAGATGGAGATGATGTGAAGAATGCTGATCCTGTATACACCTGGGGAGGATTGCTCGGATACCTTGCAGTTTCAGAATTGATTGAGGCACAGCCTTGGAATGGAATGAGATTCGGTTGCTTCAGCGATAAAAAGGCTTCCATCTTCAACTTTCCGGTAAATAATCATAGGTATAATGTTGTAGTAGATAAAGGATTGACTGTTGAGAGGAATGAAAAGATTATTGTTAAATCCGATGTCCCAATCATTATTACCGGATTTATACAAGAGGATGACAGACTGAGTCTTGAAATTATAAGTAAAATTCGCGGGAAAGTGGTGCTATATCCTTTTGAAGGTGTAAAGAGTATTCATGTGACAGTTAGAAGCAATACGTTGACATATAGGGTTGAAAAAGAAATTGTTATTCCTGTATAAAACGATAATTTTAATAGAAAGGGTTTATTTCCTATGTATACACAAAAAGACAGAGATATTCTAAGAAAGCTTGCAGAAAGAGTCAGGGAGATTGCAGAACTTCCCGAGATGGAAAAACGCCGAACTAGATGGAGTAGTTTCAATGGGTTAAAGCCCGAAAGACCTATGGTACTTTCCTATCCAGAAGGAGCATGGGGAGAACTTCTGCCCGAAAGCGGAATGCAATGTATGGATAAGCAGCTTAGAACATGGGAATGGAAGCTACGCAGCCAGATATACTGGTGGGAACATATACGGGATGATAATGCACTTGAAAGCCGATTCAACATACCATGGGACATTACAGCGGGTGATTATGGAGTTGAAATTAAAGCTGATCATGGAGAAGGACGCGGCAGCTTTAAGTATATTTCGCCTATCACTGATTTGAAGAGGGATATGGATAAGCTTCATTTCAGAGAGTATACAGTCAACAGGGAGTCAACTATGCAGAGCCTCAGCTTGGCAGATGAACTCTTTGGAGATCTGCTCCCATCAAGAATACGAGGAACCACCTATCTGACTTCATCCGTTACTTGGGAGGTTCTAAAGCTTTTCGGGATGGATGCAATGTTCCTTGCCATGTATGATGACCCAGATAATTTGCACAAGCTTATAAAGTTTATAAATGATGATCAGATAAGGTACTATGATTGGCTGGAGAGGGAAGGCCTGCTCACTCTGGACAATGAAAATGATTATGTTGGTACGGGTGGTGTAGGGTATACCGATGAGTTGCCAAAGTCTGATTTGAAGGATATAAATCCTTTAAGACTTAAGGACTTGTGGGGCAGAGCAGATTCCCAAGAGACTATTGGTGCATCCCCTGCTATGTTTGCAGACTTTGTACTACAATATCAGGTAGAATTGTTATCAAAGTTTGGATTAAATTGCTATGGCTGCTGTGAGCCTGTGAATGAACGCTGGAATTACATTAAGACAGTACCCAACCTGAGAAGAGTATCTGTTTCACCATGGTGCGATCAGGAGAAAATGGTGGAATACCTAGGTAAAAACTATGTATACAGCCGTAAACCCAATCCTACAATGGTATGCACGATGTTTGACGAGGATGCCATCAGGAAGGATATTAGAAATACACTCAAGATCGCAAAAGATTGCGTCCTCGAGATTGTTTTGAAGGATACCCACACTGTCGAAAACAAGCCAGAACGTATAAGCAGATGGGTTGAAATTGCTCTGGAAGAAGTACAATCCATATAGTAATTCCTTAATTATAAAAAACAAAATTATATTAAATACGGGTATTAATCCGGTTTTGAGGTGTTGATATGAAGACTTTCTCATTTGAGACTGATATGATATGTTTATCCATAGGAAGCAAGAATAGTTTTATAAAAATAGGGACTAGAGAAACTGGAACAATTTTTAACTTGGAGGCACCAATATTTGAAATTGATATGAAGCACCTAGGAGGTGAGGCATTAAGATTCTCTGGGATAGAGAATGAAAGAGAACTGGCCAATGGAGGGAAGGAAGTAAAGCTTAACTTTGAGCTTGATACTTCCGATGAAATTCAAGTTTCTGTTTATTTGCGTTATTTTCTTCATTGCCCTTTTATAAGGTATAGATATGAAATTAACGCGAAAACTCCAGTTATGCTTACCAAAGCAGAGGGTAAAGATAATATAAAATATACTGGATTCTCTTCAAAGTTCATAAAGGACGGATTGACTGAAATCCAATTCAGTCAATTTAATCCAAATGTTCATTCATTTAATCCAAACTTTGATAAAAAAACTGATGGAGAGCTTACTTTAGGGTGTAGGTTTCCAGGACCGACAATACTACTTGAGAATGAAAGTTACTGTTGTTTGCTTTCCTATGAGCATGGAGCTGAATACCCTGATTCCTATCTAGGGTTTAATACAAAGATTGAAAACAACTATTTGCATATTGATATCCGAGCCGAGAAAGGGAATTATTACCACGGTGAAATTCTGAACACTACTCATTCTTTTATATCTCCTTGGTTCCATTTTGCCATATGTTCCGGAGATAAAGATGCAATGTTCAAGCATTACCGTACATTTTTGCTTAAATATATCTGTGAAAATCAGGAATCACGTAAACCATATATTTTTTACAACACATGGAATTATCAGGAAAGAAACAACTATTTTAACGGAAATAAGTACTTGGACTCAATGAAACTTGATCACATATTAAAGGAAATTGACGTTGCTCATAAAATGGGAGTGGATGTCTATGTTATTGATACTGGCTGGTTTAATAAAACAGGTGATTGGCTTGTAAATCTGGATTTTTTCCCGGATAATTTAATGCAAGTCAAACAAAAGCTTGATGAATATAATATGAAATTAGGACTTTGGTTTAATCCGACAGTAGCGGCCAAAACTTCAGAAATTTATAAAAGTCATCCCGAGTATAAAATAACTCAGGATGGAAAAGACTTCTGCAATGAAATTTGGGAAACGGAAGAAAGTTATACCATGTGTCTGGCATCAGGGTTTTCCGACTACTTTATTGAGAAGATGATACAGCTTAACAAGGACCTGGGAGTAACATACTTCAAGTGGGATGGTATTGGACAGTATGGTTGCAACTCGCCGCTTCATGATCATGGAAATGAAACCAACACCCCGGAAGAAAGGCTTCATTGCTATAGCTATAAAATGGGAATGGAAATGATCAAGATAGTAGAAGCGGTTACACTTAAGTGTGCGGATGTCATTGTTGATTTTGATGTTACAGAAGGAGGAAGATTTGTAGGGCTAGGATTTCTATCAGTGGGAAAATACTTTCTTCTGAATAATGGCCCATACTCAATGGACTTTGATTTACCTGAAAAATTTGAGGCTGCCACTAACAAAGTTGCTGTCAACTTAGCTCCGTATACCAATGTGTTTTTCTTTCCTGGTCCATCAAGATCAAGAATTTGCCGACAAGGTGTAAGATATGATTCTTTTGTACCTTCAATACTTTTTCTTGCACATTTTTTACCGGATGCACCTAGGCTATCACAAAATAATTCGCTAGCATCCCTTATGCTTGGCAGCAATGGAATATGGGGTGATTTGTTAAGTCTTAATGAGAGTGACATAAAAGTGTTCAGTGATGCCTTAAATAAATATAAATTGGTAGGGGAACATATAACTTCCAGTTATCCGGTTACCAGAGGGTTTATTGGTTCGAGTCCTGAGATTTATGAAAAAGTTAATTATGAAGAGGCGAAAGGTCTTGTATGCTTTTTTACAAAATCAAAAGGAACTTATGTGCATATTACAGGAAAGATTAATATTAAGGAATTTTCTCATATTGATGGTGCAGACAACTATGAAATAACTCTTGACGGAAGATTGAAAATAATTGTAAACCTTGATGCCAATGATGCCAGATATGTATTTGTATTTTAGCTACATTGAAGAGAATCATGGAATCAGTTAAAAAGATATTGCATGTCCATAGGGCCATGTTAAAATATAAAACCATTAAAAAAATATTAGGGAGGCAATAAAATGCTAAAAATAGTAGCGCGATTTATAATAAAAGAGGATAGAATAGAAGAGTTTATTAAATATGCAACTGAACTTGTGACTGAATCCAGAAAAGAAGAAGGATGTGTATCATATGAGCTGCTTCAGGATGTAAACAATTGTACAGTACTTACTTTCATTGAGGAGTGGAAGGATAAGGAAGCACATATGATCCATGAGAAAACTAATCATTTTCAAGGAATAAGTTCAAAATTCGGAGAATTGCAGCAGAAAAAAGTAGATGTAAACTTTTACAATAAACTGAAATGAGTATTGTATCCCTCGTGTAAGTAGTTAATATCTTCAAATTTTAATCATTCTAAATACGAAAACAACTCCTTCTTAGCAAGAATTAATATGGCAAGCTAGGAAGGAGTTGTTTTTACAAGAGTAAGGCATGTTATATTATCTGATATTATAATAGACATAGGCTAAAAAGTCTGAAATGTATCTTGAACACAAAATCATTCTATATGTCCATTTAAATAATCTTGCTGAAATTTTGATGGCGCATATCCGGTTTTTTTCTTAAAAACTTTACTAAAATAATTTGCATCATTATAGCCAACATGAAAAGCCACATCAAATACAGAAACATTCAGAGCTATTAACAGCTCTTTTGCTTTGTCTATTCGGGTATCTTCTATATACTTCGATATATTCTGACCGGTTTTCAATTTAAATAATTGGGAAAGATAGCTTGAATTCAAATAAAATTCTTTGGCTATTCTTGGTAACGAGAGTTCACTTTTATAATTATTTTCTATATACTGTTTTATTTTATCTATTATATGACTTTCAACAAACTGTGGTACCTGACAAAATAACTCCATTAAAGATTTACATATACTGTCTTCAAGTTCTTTTAGATTGTTGAAGTCTAGTATATAATTAGGTTGAAAAAATTCATTAATGTGGACTCCTAATGTATTAACATTATATATAATAACGATTTTATTTAAAATATTTGCAAGTTCAAGTATGACTGTTTCAAGTAATTCTAGAGAAAATTCACCGGAATTTTGGATACTGAAAATTTTATTTAAAATTAGTTTAATTTCCAAAAAATTTATATTTTCTATTGCTTGATATATTTTGTTCAACAAGTTGTATATATATTCTGTAAAAACGCTGTTAGCTACCCTCTTATCGGAATAAGTGAAGAGATTACAGTTATTATAAAATAATTTACACTTTAACGTTTTTAAGGCATTTTGATACATGTCAGGGATATCACTGGTTTTATAACAAATTTGACTAACAGAAATACATGGTAAATTGCTGGAATAAAATTTACTGTAGTCAATAGTAAGATAATCCAGAAAAAAATTGGCTGTAAGATGTAATGAATCATCAGTTATACGATTATCATTCAATAGTATCCTAAATTCTTTGTGATAATCCTCATTTAAAAAGGTATAATATTTTATAGGGTTTTGATACACCTTTTCAATTGCTTTATCCATATTCAGTACAATTAAGTCTCTGTTTATTTCATTGTTAGCTGCCAGTTGCGTGGTTTGAGTAAGATGCACAATAAACAATGCAAAGCAGCTTTGCTGGAAAACTAATGCATTATTATTAGAAGCACAAGTCCCGTCTATCAAATCATTCAGGTATTTCTCTCTTAAGGCAATAGAACTAGTCTTAAGTTGTTCTTCTATTTGCAGAATTTTTTTATTATTGTCATTTTTATGATTAAGAGAATCTATAATCAAGAGCAATGTATCCTCAAGTTCTTTTTCATCGATAGGCTTTTTTATATAATTAGTTACTCCAAGTTTTATTGCTTCTTTAGTATATTCAAAATCGTCATATCCACTTAAAATGACAAAATGAATGTCACTAAAATTCTTTTTAACCTCTCGTATAAGGCTAATTCCATCAACGATTGGCATTTTTATATCGACGAGCATGATGTCAGGTTTTACAAGGGCAATCATCTCATAAGCACATTTGCCGTTATCTGCTTCACCAACAATTTTCAGATTAAGCTTTTGCCAATCTATGCGAAGTCTAATACTTCTCCTTACAAATTTTTCGTCATCGACAATCATGACTCTGTACATATGGAATCCTCTTTTCTACTCAAATTGTAGGTGGAATTATTAGGCTTATCCGGGTTCCCTTGTCCTTTTCACTGTAGATATCCATTGTAAATTCGTCTCTATACATAAGACTCAGCCGTAAAAAGACATTTATTATTCCCAAATGTTCTGGAATAATGGACTTATCAATTTCTGCTTCATCATATGAGGTGAGTTTATTATTTAAGGAGTCAAGCACATCCTTTGGAATTCCCTGACCATTATCAGTAATTATGAACCGGATATAGTCACCAAGCCAATCCACACTGATAGAAAGCAATCCCCCATTAAGGATATTTCTAAATCCGTGACTTATAGAATTCTCTACAAATGGTTGCAGAATAAATTTTACAGTCTTATAACTAAAAACATCACTGTTTATTTCATAATTGACAGTAAACTTTTCTTCAAATCGTTCCTGGAGAATACTAATATAATTCTTTATCTGATTAACTTCATCCTCGATAAATACCACTTTTTTATCATTTAGATTATATCTAAACATACTACCTAGATTTTTACAAATTTCTATAATTTTTTTATATTTATTTTCGCATGCAAGTCCTATAACTAATTCAAGGGTATTATACAAAAAATGTGGGTTGATCTGCTGCTGTAAGGCTTTGAACTCAGTTTCTTTTCTTAGCAATTCAACAGTCTCATTCCTTTTTATAAGAAAATCGATTTGTTGCGTCATACTATTAAAATTGCGGACAAGTTCACCTATCTCATCCTCATACATTACAGGAATGCTGAAATTAAACTGTCCTTTTTTCAATTTTTCAATTCCCTTCATCAACTTGTTAATTGGATTTGTGATTAAAGATGAGAAGTAAAAAGATATAAGAGCAGTGAATATAAATATGGCAATGGAAATCAATACAAATAATAACTTCATCGTTGATAGGTCTTTTAACAAAATTTTATATGGAATAATATTGATTATTTTCCAATCGGTATATTCAGAAGTACCATAAACAACCATATAATCATCCTTCTGGATCTTAATATCGAAATAGCCCCAAGCTTTATCTTTTGGGATAGATGAACGTATGTTTTCAACGTTGAAAGCTTTGGGATGTTGATAGATGATATTATTGGTGTCGTAAACCATCAGAGTACTTTGAATGTCTATATAACTGTTATTAAAAAATTGGTCAAATTGATCTTTATTTATATCCATGAGGATATAACCCAGATTATCTTGAGTATACATGCTTTTAACCTTATATACAAGAGTGTGTACAAGTTTCCTGTCACTTTCCATGAAGTAGTTTTGCGGGTTATCTAAAACAATGACCTTTAGACTATCTGTATTGGATGCAACCTTATACCACATATCTTCCTTATAATTGTAGCTAGGATTTATCGAAGTAAACATACTATAAAAGGTATTCTCTTGCCCTTCCATCAGAATTTCAATCTGGATATTTTGACTTGCATATACGAATAACTGTAAGGCATTTTCAATATTAGCCCTTTGCTGCTCAGCCTCATAAAGTGAAATATTCTCATGAAATTCAGCTTTTTTCTGAATGACAGGATTGTAAGCGAGTGATAGTGCTATACTTTCAATACCCTTGAAGTACGAATCAATATTTTTAGTAATTTGTCCAATCATATCAACGCTGTAACGTTGCGCTTTGTCCTTTACTGAACTTTTATATACCGTATAGAACACAGTAAAAAATATTGCATAAGAAAGCAACAATAATATAATCATTGTCAAAAATATTTTATATTTTATTCTAAGATGTAAAAAAAACTTTTTTGCCTGCAACAAAAAATTGTACATAAGCTTCTCCATAAATATAAAAAACATACGCATCGAACTAAAAAGAAATTACTAAGCAATCATGATATTAAATGTCTAAGAAAGAACGTAACTTGCCTACTATTTATTATAGACTTAAGTAGCTAATATTACAATATGAGTGGTACTTGAGTTTTCGTGTTTTGCGTCACGAAGCGACGTACCACGATAAATTTGATAATACCAATCGCCCCATCTCTAACCATACCAAGAGAATCAGAATGAAAACCATGAGGTTTAATGCAATTCCGAAGATTTTGTATGTAAAAACAAAGATATTTAATTCATTTAACTTATTTCTAATTCTATAATTATATATATGAAGTGGCTATATCCGAAAATAGTTATAAATACGGCCGATTAATAGCTTTTTGCGGATTTGGTTATTGATATCACAAAATAAAAGGGGGATAAATAAGTGAGAAAAATATCAAAAATATTATGTTTGGTAATGGTATGTGTTTTTACAATAGGTATATTTGCAGCATGTGGTACTAGCGGTACTCCCACTCCAGCAACTGACTCAACATCAATAGCTGTGACGGCTACAGACACAGCAACTACAACAGTAGTTGCGGAAAAGCAACCTGCTGACTATAAAGGTGAAATATCAGTTTGGACATGGTGGAAACCATATTTTGACGCATCTATAGCTGATTTTAATGCCGCTTATCCAAATGTGAAGGTTAATTTAACCGTTATGGGATGGGGAGATTATGAACCCAAATTCACAACTGCTAAAGCTGCTGGAAGTGCACTACCAGATGTTGCTCTTGCAGAGTCCTATTGGTGGGGCAAGTTTTTATCATATAAGGATACATTTGTTGATTTATCAACAGTTGGATTCAATAAAGATGATTTGGTTGATGCTGTATCTAAAGTTGTAGTTAATGAACAGGGAAAATTTGTTGCAGTTCCTCAAGGCGTGGGTATTGGTGTTATTTGGTATAGAAAAGACCTAGCCCTAAAATATCTTGGAACAGAAGATTTAAATGGAAAATATGCATCATGGAGTGATTTGATTAATCAAGCCGGAAAAGAAATCAAAGAGAAGAGTGGCGGAAAAGCATTTGCATTTACTAATGCTACTGATTTAATTGAAGGATTATATTGTTCATTAAAGACATCCGGTAAGAGTTATCTTGATGGAAATAAGTTAATGGTTAAGGAAAACGACTCAGAAGCATTTAACTTACTAGATGTAGCCCTTAAAAATGGATATGTTGCTAAAGTTAATGGTCCTGCAATGGATGCTTCCTGGTCTAAAGGTGATGTAGTATTCTTCCCATCTGCAGGTTGGAGAGAAGGATCAATACCTGATAGTGATAAAACGGGAAGTGGTCGCTGGTCAGTAATGTCTGCACCTGGAAGTGCATATTTCAGAGGTGGAACGGCTGAAATGATTGTTGACAATAAAGATAAAGATAAAGCTGAGCTTGCAGCATTATTTATAAAGCATCGTTTATTTAGTGATGCCGGAATGCAAGTGAATATCAAAAACGGAAACTTAAGTGCAGTAAAAGCAATTGCTGATAAGAAACTCTCAAATGGAGTAAATCCATTTTATGGATTAGATGTTACATCATTCTTGTATGAGATACTTTCTAAAATGCCACCTGCAAATTATGGGAAATCCGATAATCTTATCGAAACTGAAATGAAAGCAGCTGCTTTGGATATGGAGCAGTCAGGCATAGCACCAGATAAAGCTGTTGACAATGCTATTGCTGCAATAAAGTCTAAAGACGAAGGAATTCAGTAATTACAGTATAGACCACTTTAAAATGATAAGGGGCTGGATTCAGCCCCCTCATATTCAAATTAGGGGAGATAATAATGAATTCTATAGCGCAAAGTGAGCAGGTAAAAAAAATAGAAAAAGTTAGAACTAAAGGATTTAAAAATAAAAATAGTTACGGATATTTATTTGTGCTACCATTTTTCATACTGCTGTTACTATTTGCAATTATTCCAAACATTTTCACGTTATTTATAAGCTTTACAAAGTGGAACAATTACACAGACTTAACTTTTGTGGGCTTGAAAAATTATATTAAAATAATAAATGATGGTTTGTTTTTCAAATCATTGTTTAATACCTTGAGAATTATGCTTATATCATTGCCAATTGGTATATTATTGTCCTTGAGCTTGGCATTCATTATAGATCAAAAAATAGTAAGACATGCAGGTGTTTTTAAAACTTTATTTTTCTTACCATATATTACAACACCAGTTGCAGTGGGTACGTTATTCGGATTGCTATTTGATTACCAGACCGGGTTTATAAATTTGATATTACAAAAATTAGGTATTTTCAAAGAGCCAGTTTATTGGATGTCCAAGCCTGAGTACGTTGTTGTTATAGTATCTATAATCGTATTGTGGAAAAGCTTCGGGTATAATATGATTTTGTATCTTGCAGGATTAAAAACAATACCCAAAGAGCTGTACGAAGCTGCAGATATTGATGGCGCAAATATCTGGCAAAAGTTTTTTTATATTAGTATACCTAAGTTGAACTCTGTTACGATGTTTGTAGTAATCACTTCTCTTATATGGGGGCTACAGATATTTGATGAGCCGGCGTTGCTTTTAGTTGCAACTAATACTAGTGCTAGTATAGCTTCCACTATCGGTGGTCCTGGAAAATCAGTTTATACTCTTGTCAGCTATGTATATGAAGAAGGTTTTATTCTTTTTAGAGAAGGCATGGCCTCAGCCGTATCTTATTTAATGACTATAGTAATTGTTATATTTTCTATATTTAGTGCAAAAGTACTTAATAAAGGGGAAGGTGAATCGTGATGGAGAAAAAGGATATGGTTATAACACTTGGTGGTAAACTTTTCTTTTATATTATAATGATTATGTTGGCAGTATTTGCCTTTATACCTTTTTATGCAATGTTTGCTATGGGTACCTATGACAGTTTTAAGATGTTTGAATTCAATGGGTTACCATCTAATTATTTGATGGAAAATCTTAAAACAGTTGGCGGTTCAACTATGCTTACGTTCTTTAAAAACAGCGCTATAGTGTCTTTCTTCAGTATAATTTTTTCGTTAATTTTTGCATCATTATGTGGTTATGGGTTGGCAAAGTTTAAGTTTAAAGGAAGTAAATTTTTATACAATTTGATTCTTATTACGATGATGGTACCAGCACAACTTGGTATTGTTGCTTATGTGTATGAAATGAGAATTTTCCATATAAATAATTCGCTTTTACCTGTAATTCTACCTTTCACATTCTCTGCCTTCGGTGCATTTTGGATGAAACAATATATAGAAGAAGCTGTCCCAGATGAAATAATTGAAAGTGCTAGAATGGATGCATGTGGAGAAATCGGTATATTTTTTAGAATTGTTCTATATCTTATATCTCCTGCGCTTATTACTTTAGGTCTTTTAGTTTTTGTATGGTCATGGAATTCATTCTTTATACCGTTAGTTAGTATCACTGATTTGAAACTCTTTACAGTTCCTCTGGGAGTGAACTCATTTAATGGATTATACTTTACAGATAATGGGGCAAAAATTCTATCTCTTTCATTTGCAACTTTACCAGTTTTATTAGTTTATATGATTTTTTCAAGCCACTTGGAAAGCGGACTTGCGGCAGGTGCTGTAAAAGGTTAGCACTTATTCATAATGGTACAAAAAGAGTGGGGGGAGTGAAATAACTCAATTGATGTTCGAAAAAGTATTACCAAAAGCAGGAAGACTAACAGTTATGGATATACGTGTTCAATATTATGGTGGAGATTCTACAGATGCTGCGGCCTCTGCAAAAGTTCTACAGGGGTTGGTGAACAGGAAGGGTTTGAATAAACTATACCTTTTTAATGATTCAACCGACGCTACTCATGATATTGGAGGAAAATATTGGAATGTGCAAAAGAGCTGGCTAGAACAAATCAGAGAATTTAGCTCAATTCCGATAAATGAACTTAAGAGAGAACAAGGAATTGATGGTGGTCTACATGGACTTATTAGACACTTCTCTGATTATATAGAAGGCTTAATAGTATGGGATAACAATTCACACAACAAGGTGAATATGGCTGCCTTCGGTGCAGCAGTCACAATAGCTTCTCAAATGAATGCTTTGGCTGTTTCACCCGAAATCATGGAACAGATAGTTAGCTGGGGTTTCACTTTTCCTGTACTGGTGGATCTGCGTGAATACAAGTTTAAATCTGATCACGAACTTTTAGACTGGTGTATAGATAAATACTGGGATAAAACCAATCATAACATAAATGCAGTATTTTCTTTAGGTATGGATGGATGGTCTCCAAACGATAAGTGGGGAGATAACTGGTTAAGCAACTATATATTTAATGAAGGGTCTATCGACTATGCAGTAGCCACAAATGGATTTGCTTTCAATGTAAATATATCAGATGGTAATGATGAACATGTTTTAATGAAGCTACTAAAAAAATATCCTGAAGGGAATACTGCTATTCTCGGATGGGTTCCTGCACACCCATTTATGTGTGGGTTTTCTGAAGTTCCTACATGTCTTAATGCCACTTCGCATTTTGTTATAGGTGTTAACGGATTTTCAAATTTAAGTGTATTTGCGTCATTCGCGGATTACAAAGCAGAGTTTTCTGCACCCACTGTTCATGAAATAAATGAGAATAATGTATTTATAAACTTTATTTCTTCTGATGGGGATGCATTACATTGTGTGTACAGGGGCATGTTCTCTGCATTTACAAAGGAAAAGAACAATGATTTTGGGCTTGTACCAATAACTTGGACTATAGCTCCTTATTTGGCAAGTTTGGCACCACCAGTGTATAAATTTTTCTGTGAAAATCTACCTAGGGGTAGTGATTTTGCAATTGGCTGGGCAGATAAGATAAGTACAATTTATGATTCTTGCTCAGCAGAGATGGCTACTAACTGGAAACAGTATGCCGAGTTATCAGGAATAAGCATTATATGGACCGTTAACTCAGAGGAGGAGACCCAAAGGGCAGACATTTGCAACTGGGATTCTATTATTGTAGGTTATAGCGACAGCCGGGAGGAAGCACGTTTATCAAAACTGAATGAAAACACTTCTGTTTTTGGCACATGGACTTTTGGTGATAATTCTGCAGGGGCGATAATAGACGGTATTAGAGAGTGTGTATCAAAACTTTCCTCCTCCAGCCCTTTATTTATGACAGTTTCGCTGGGAGCGGCCTTTGATGCGTCTAATGAGTTCTATACCAACGCAAGAATAATATCTGACGTGTTAAATTCTGATTCACAAGGATATCATTATAAGTTTGTAAATGCAGGTGATATGGCAGCGACTTATAAAAAATATGTGTCTAGCGATTGAAAAAATTCAATAAAGTAGTAAATTCGTAGGGGGGTTATATATAACTCCCCTATCAACCTGTAGTGACAATATACTCAGGTAATGGCTCGGAATACTTTACTTGTCAAGATTATTTACACCAATACTTTTGTATTCATTGGGTGGAATACCGGTATACTTTTTAAATGCATAGCTAAAGTAGTTGGTATTACTGTAACCCACCATATCAGCAATTTCAAATATCTTCAATTCAGTACGCTGAAGTAGCCCCATTGCTTTTTCCATCCGTACTTTTATAATATAATTATTTATTGTTTCGCCAACTTCGCTTTTGAAAAGTGTACATAAATAATTGGGATTCATAAAAACACTTGCAGATATTTCTTTTAGAGCAATATCTCGGGAGTAATTTTCATTAATATAATTTTTTACGTTTCCAATCTCTTTGCGGTAAGAGACTCCTTTAGATTTTATTATGTAATCTTGACACTCATTTAATAAATCGCGTAGCTCTTCTTTAAGGTATGAAATATCTTTAATCAGGGAACTGTTGTTAAATAAATAATCATACTTTATTTTGATATTCTCATGGTTGATATCAAGACTAATAAGAAGCTTAAGAACCGCCAGAAGTAGCTGATAGGAGAAAGTTTTAAAGTACCCCAGTAAGTGAACGGAATCTTCATATGCTTCAATCTCGGAAAAGATATCCTCTAGTGAGTCCATCGCTTTTCCATTACAGGCTTTTAGGTTGTTTATCATGACTATCTCTTTCTCAAAGGGATAATTGACTAGAAAAGGAGAAGATAAGTTTAGATAGGAAATATCATAGATCTTGTTATTACCTCTAAACGGCGTATATTTTAGTGAATTATACGCTTCCTTATATGAGCAACTAACCTGCGATAAGCCTGAATAAATATTACCTATACCGATTGAGACCGTGAAATTTAAATACCGTTCTATATTTTTGCGTATCGATTCGGCTGTATTATTCAAAATATCCTTGAGATTATAGTGCGTTGAAGGAGCAAGACAGATAAGCGCTTCCAGAAACCCGTCATTTGAAATCAAGGATAATCCCCATTGATTTTCATTCATTGTTTCATCTGCTATTTTTTTTACAGCAAACATGGTTAGCTGTCTATCCATTTCATCACTTTTTTGTGCTATTTTATAGAAGTCATCTATTTCTAAAGTGAGCGCAGCAAATTTATCCGCGGGGAAATTAATATCCAAATATTGAAGTTTACTTTCTATCTTATACTCTAAAAAGCTATCATGAAGTATGTCAGATATAAGCTTTTCACGCAACAAGGGCAGATTTTGCCGAATCTCTTGTTTTAAATCATCAATAAATTTTTCGTGTTGAGCACCAGCTATCACCTTATCTCGTGCTTTTAAAACAGCTGCTATTAAATCCGCAGGTGATATCGGTTTTAAAAGATAATCACTTACCCCTAGTTGGATGGATTCCTTTGCATATTCAAATTCATCATAGCCTGTTAAGACAATTAAAAAACTATTGGGCAAGAATTCCTTTACTTTGCGTGAAAATTCAAGGCCATTCATTAAGGGCATATTTATATCTAATAGGATAATCTCTGGCATATGTTTTTTGGCAAGGATAAGAGCGTCTCTGCCATTAGCCGCTTGACAAACGATTTCAATTTCATAACTATTCCAATCTATGCCCTCAACAATTCCCAATCTAATATTTTCTTCATCATCAATGACCATTACCTTTGTTTCCTGCATACTTAATCCCTACTTTCATAGAATATTTTAATAAAATAGAAAACTGTCCGCCTATTCTATTGGAGGCGCTTTTAAGATAGGAATAGCAATTGTTACTTGTGTTCCAATATTAACTTCGCTTTGAATTGTTATGCCATACTGTTTCCCAAAGTTGAGCCGGATTCTGTCATTCACATTTTTTAAACCATATGAACTAGACTCTTCGGGATGGAGACCGCTAATTTGATTAATAATCTCAGTAAGAGTGTCTGGACAAATCCCAACTCCGTTATCACTTATACAAAACAAAACTTGATCATTTTCGAGGAACCCTTCGATTTGTATAGTTCCTTTGGACTCCTTATTTTTTAGACCATGTACCAGACAATTTTCGACTATGGGCTGAAGTACCAACTTGGGACAATATAAATTAATTATTTCATCACTTACAGCAACCTTTGTTACAAAATTATATGAATGTCTGAATGCTTGAATATTAATATAGCTGTTCATGTGCTCAATTTCCTGACTAATAGGGATGAATTGAGAGCCTTTACTTAGGCTGATTCTGAAAAATTTACCTAGATTTGTAAGCACATCGCTGATTTCTGTTTCCTTCTTTCTTACTGCAAGCCAGTTTACCGAATCCAGTGTGTTATAAAGAAAATGGGGATTGATTTGTGCTTGAAGTGCAGTAAGTTCTGCCTTCCTTTTTAGTTTCTCTTCCCAAACGTTTTTAGCCATTAGGGCTTTAATATTTGTGACCATTGAATTAAGCACAACACTTAACTTTTTGATTTCATCATTGCCTCTAACGTCAAATTTTATATCAAAATTTCCTTTTTCTATTTCTTTAGTGGTTAGCATAAGCTTAGACAGCTGAGTGGTTATGCTCTTTGAAATAATCGAAGAAAATATAACTGCCATGAGTAGTAAAAATACTCCGAAAACGATAAGATAGAATCTTATCGAGTATAATTCCCACATTAGATCGTTATATGGAAGTATACTAACAATCTTCCAATTGGATTTAATGGTTGAATAGGATAGGAATATATATTTAGTCTTATCGATACTAACGATATTATTTTTTTGAGGAAGATTAATGATCAATTCTTGTAATAAAGCAGGCGTAAATTTATCCACCTTTTTTGCAGGCTGGAACATTATGTCATTGTTTTCATTTAATATATGATTCTGCTCCGAAAACCCCAACGTTTTTTGTTTTTATGGACTCGGTAACAAATATGTCACATATTCCACTCTTGATCAGATTTAGTTTATTAATGGTGGAATATGGAGTATAATGTAACTACAGGGTGATAACT
>DATCID010000253.1:0-17307 GCA_036507975.1 Ruminiclostridium sp. | reverse complement strand
GAGTGGCATCAGCTTCTTGACAAGGAAGGAAATGTAATCGTAGGCGATATCGGCAATCCCTGGAAAGCGATTTACCATACAGGGCGTTCAATGCTAGAATGTTCAAATAGGCTGCAGAAGCTTAGGTCAAGGATATAGGCTCATAATAACCTTTTATCCTCTAATATACAACCTGTATATTATTCTTTGTAAAGTTTTCTATATTCACTAGGAGAGATATTATAGGCTTCTTTAAACATTTTGCTAAAGTAGTATTGATTAGAGAAGCCAACCTTTTCAGCAATTTCCTTAATGTAATATTCAGAATTTTTTAGAAGCATTGTTGATTTTTCCAGCCTAATTTCGCATAACCTTAATATTATGGTCTTTCCTGTAAGCTTTTTATATTTTCTGGAAAGATGGCCATAACTCATATGCATTGCTGCGGCTAAGGTATTAACATCTATCTCTTCAAATAGAACATCATTTAGGTAAATCTCTATTTTTTTCACTAAGCTATCAGAGTTAATTACACTATCCTTTTCTTTGCTTTTTAAAGGTATATTTATTTCAGCTAGGGTAGATATAATTTTTATGAAGGAAAGCTTTATGCTTAAGCTTGAAAAATCCTTCTCCCCTTCTTCAATTATTCTTAAAAAAATATTAAAAATGGAATAGGAATCGTTAATTACCCCTATTCTCCAATCTCTTAAGCTATCAAGGAGTGTAAACATGCTCTCCTGCATTGGCACTTTCATTCCATTGTTCTTTTCTAACTGCCATCTTATACATAATCCCTGGTGAGGGATATCTATTAAGTATTTATGTGAATGCTCCACCCCAGGAGAAATAACAAAAAAATCTCCTGCATTCACCTTGTAGCTGGTATTTTCTATTACAGTAATCATATTTCCCGAAACTACATAATTTGCCTCAAACCAAGTATGAGTGTGAGTAGGACAATCTTCAACATCGGTATAATCCTCAGCAACTATTTCAATTATATCTATAACCGCATCTTCTACAGTTATCTTTGGGCTTAATTTGTTATGTATTAGTTTTAATTTATCCTTAAATATTTTGATATCCATATTTCACCTCTAAAAAAACATTTTTATATTTCCCTTGAGACATAAGCCAATTTAATACACTCTTAATTCTAATATATTTTCTATTAAATTTCAATAAAGGTTGCTACACTTTTCATACATAGGTCATTATTATATAAGAACAGGTCATCCTAGTTAATTTACTTAAAAATACTCAATGCTAAAATGAATATAGGAATAAAAAATATTGTATTTAGTAAGGAGGCAACATAAATGAATAAAATACACTTACTATGTAATGCGCACCTTGACCCAGTTTGGCTTTGGGAATGGGAAGAAGGAGCTGCCGCTGCAATCTCTACCTTTAGAGTAGCAGCTGACTTTTGTGAGGAATTTGATGGCTTTATTTTCAATCACAATGAAGTTACTCTTTATAAATGGGTGGAAGAGTATGAGCCTGAGCTTTTCGCAAGAATCCAAAGGCTTGTAAAAGAAGGTAAATGGCACATAATGGGAGGTTGGTATTTGCAACCTGATTGCAATATGCCTTCTGGTGAGTCTTTCGTGAGACAAATTCTTTTAGGACGTCAGTATTTTAAAGATAAATTCGGAGTGGAGCCTACCACCGCTATAAATTTTGATCCCTTTGGCCATAGTAGGGGGCTTGTCCAGATAATGAAAAAATCAGGCTATGATTCTTATCTGTTCTGCCGTCCAGCACAAGTAGATTGTAACCTGCCAAGTGATGAATTTACTTGGGTTGGGTTTGATGGCTCTGAGATAATCGGGCATAGGGTATTCGGATTTTATAATACGCCATTAGGTAAGGCTGTAGAGAGGGTAACAAATTGGATGACACAAAAGGATGATAAAGAGCTCGGATTAATCCTATGGGGGGTAGGTGACCATGGTGGTGGTCCATCAAGAATTGATCTCAATAACTTAAAAAAGTTTATAAAGGATACTAAGGATTATGAAATAGTACACTCAACACCGGAGAATTACTTTAAGGAAGTTAAAGCAAGGGGATTGGAGCTTCCACGGCATGAGGGAGATCTAAATTCTTGGGCTGCAGGTTGCTATACTTCCCAAATACGTATAAAACAAAAACACAGGCTCCTCGAAAATGAAATATTTATGCTGGAAAAGATGATGTCGCATGCCTCACTACAGAACTATCTTAAATACACAAAGGGTGAAATACATGAAGCATTACTAGATCTCATGGTTTCGCAGTTCCATGATATACTCCCTGGTTCCTCTATTCAACCAGTGGAAGATGCATCCATAAGGCTACTTGATCACGGCTTAGAAATAGTTTCAAAGCTAAAGGCAAGAGCATTCTTTTCCTTAGCACAAGGACAAGAAAAAGCAAAGGAAGGAGAGATTCCAATACTGATATACAATCCTCATCCCTATAAAATTAAAGGTAACTTCCAATGCGAATTTCAACTAGCTGATCAAAACTTGGAGGATGAATTTACTTTGCCTACCGTTTATCAAAACGGAGAAAAGGTACCTTCACAGCCTGAAAAAGAATTGAGTAATTTAAATATGGATTGGAGAAAAAGAGTTGTAATTTATACTGAGCTAGAGCCTTCATCAATGAACAGATTTGATTGTAGATTAGAAATTCTCCCTGAAAAACCAAAGATGGATCTAAAAGCTGAGAATGGTAAAATATCATTTAAAACAGAGGAATTGGATGTAGAAATAAATTGCTCAACTGGACTGATAGATAGATATTCAGTTAATGGTAAGAACTATTTAATGCCAAATGCCTTTCTTCCTTTAGCGATTGAGGATAATGAGGATCCTTGGGGAATGACAGTAAATAACAGATTCAGAAATATAAAAGGATCCTTTAAGCTTCTCTCAAGAGAGGAAGGAAGTAAATTCTCTGGAGTTAAAGAACAGCTTCTAGATTCAGTAAGAGTGGTAGAGGATGGCGAAGTGAGAACTGTGGTAGAAGCAGTATTTAAATATGAAAACTCTTTTATATGCCAAACCTATAAGCTCCCAAAGAAAGGTACAGAATTAGAAGTGCAAATAAGGGTACAATGGGCAGAAAAGAGCACTATGCTAAAGTTATCAGTTCCTACTATATATAAAGAAGCAAAATATTTTGGACAGGTAGCTTTTGGTGTTCAGGAACTTCCTTTAGACGGGAAAGAGGGGGTTTCACAAAAGTGGGTAGCTATTGTTTCTGACAAGGATAATGGAGCCTTTACTTGTATTAATGATGGGGTCTATGGCTCGGATTTTAAGAATGGTGAATTGCGTTTATCCCTTCTTCGTTCACCAGGCTATAGTGGCCATCCAATTCAGAATAGATCTATATTGCCGCAGGATAGGTTTTCACCAAGAATCGATCAAGGGGAAAGACTATTTAACTTCTGGTTCAATTGTGGAGATTTAAGCTCTCGTCTGGAAAGTATAGAAAAGGAAGCCATTATGCATAACGAAAAGCCTTTTGTATTATCCTTCTTTCCATCGGGGTTAGGTAAAAAGCCTGTTCCACTAATTGAAATTTCAGATGCAACAGTGCAAATGAGTACCTTCAAAAAAGCTGAGAATAGTGAAGACTATATAATTAGATTGTTTGAAAGCACAGGTAATCCAAGAAAAACAGAAATTGTTATACCATATTTAAATATAAAAGAAAAAGTTTCACTAGGAAAATTTGAAATAAAGACTCTCAAACTCAACCTAGGTGATAATAAGCTTATTGAAACTAAATTGATGGAATAAAAGTTGAGATAAAAATTTAAAAGACCTTAATTATGAGGGACTTATTCCATTAATCCCTAAAGCTTAATGGAATAAGTCTATCATATTTGTTATAATTGATTTAGAACATGATAGGTATAAACAAAAATTAAAACGATTACATATTTTAATTTTATAATCTGTAAACTAGCAAAGTAGCTTAAAGAGCTCTGGCGTTATTTATATCAAGAAAATATAGGAGGGTATATATGTTTAATGTTTTGATAGTTGATGATAACCAAATCGTATTAGATGGGTTAGTAAAGTTTGTGAACTGGGCGGAGCTGGGATATAAAGTTATTGGAGTAGCCTTATCTCCAGATGAAGCTATAAAAATTATTGAAACTGAATATGTAGATGTAATACTATCGGATGTTGTAATGCCAGGGAAAACAGGTTTTGATCTTATTAAGGAAGCCCAACAAATTAACCCTATTATAAAAACTGTAATATTAAGTAGTTTTGGTGAATTTAAATATGCTCAAGAAGCTATGAGACTTGGAGCATATGATTATCTGGTGAAGCCAGTGGATTTTGGGGAACTAAAGAGAGTCTTTAATGAAATAAAGTCTAAGTTAGAGAAAGAAATCCTAGAAAAGCAAGAACAAGGAGATTATAGGGCTATAACTCAAGTTCAATTCATTAATAATTTAGTTAATGGCTTTTATTGTGACATAGAAGAAATAATGGAGAAAGCTTACAATATAGGGTTTGAACTATTAGATGGAGATTTTTGTGTAGTAAGATTATTATTGGAGGAGGATGTAGAGGGGAATATAAGTGTTAGAGAAAAGAATTATTCAGAAATACATAAAGGTATTGCTGAGGAGATGAAGGGCTATCTAATTAATTTTGGTGAAGTTTATACCTTTAACAGTAACTTATTTGAGACTGGTGCACTTTTTTATCCTAATTCTGTTCATGAACTAAGAAATATTTTGGACAAGTTTCCAGAAAGATTTAAGGTTTCAGAATTCGAGAAGGTATATTTAGGGATTGGTAACAATTATTCTAATAGTTCTGACATATCAAAATCCTTTTCTGAAGCTGGGAAAGCCCTTGAATATAGACATGTCGATAAAGAGAGTAATATATTTTATTTTAGTGAACTTTCAGAAGGTATTAACGATGAAATTGTTGTATCAAATTCTAAATATAAGGCAAGAGGAATGGCAATAGAAAATGTGATAACCTATATTAATGAACATTATAATGAAGATATTACTTTGCAAAGACTATCAGAGATTGCATATGTCCATCCAACATATTTAAGCAAATTATTCAAAGAAAAAAGTGGGGAAAACTTCATGGATTTTTTGATGAAGGTAAGAGTAGAAAGGGCTAAAGTACTACTTAAGGATTTATCCTACCATATATATGATGTTTGTCAGATGGTTGGCTACGAGAGTCCAAAGCACTTTAGTAAGGTTTTTAAAGAAATCACAGGAATTACTCCAAAGGAGTTTAGAAATGGTTCTTAGACATCAGATTGGTGATTATTAAAACTAAAAGGGTAGGTGGAGTATGGGAAAACTTAAAATACATGAAGGATTAAGCAAAATCCTAAAAAATTTTACAAGGCAAGTTAGAAAGGTAAGTATATATAAAAGACTCATAATTTCCTTTTTAATTATTTCCATAATTCCAAATTTGATAATAGTCTACTATACTTTTAAGATTAGCTCTGATGAAATGGTAAAAAGAGTTTCCAACAGTTCTTCACAGGCGATAAAAAGTGTAGAATTTAATATAAATGACAAACTGAAAATATATGAAACACTCTCAAATCAAATCAATCAAAATCAATCTATTATAGATTTAATTAAAGAGTGTAATGCTTCAAAGCAAAGAAATGATGATGCTTCCAAAATTCAATATGGAAATGAAAAGAAGGAAATTGGAAGAATTCTTTACAAGTTATCCTTCACAAATGATTTAAGCAATATAGAGATAGTATCAAATGATGATGAATTTACACAGTTTAGTGATGGAGTAAAACCTATACCAATTTTAAAGGATATATCAAGCTATCGCCAAAGACAGAATTACCAAAAGGCTCTTATTGGACAATATTGGTCTGATTGGACGGATACATCCCATGAAAATGGAGTATTTCAAGTTAATCAAGTTAATGGGGAGGGAACCACTTATCTTGGCAATTATTTAACCCTTTCCAATCCCATACTTGATGATGAAAACCATAAACCCCTTGGAGTAATAATAATTACAATTCCAACAAAGATCTTTTCTGATATGGTTGATTTCCAGAATATGTATGATGAAAATGAAGTTGTTTTTTTAACTGGTAAACTTGGGATTTTATATGTATTAAACGGTAGATATAGTGTGGATATGCCTGATAAAAGTATCTTAAATAAGATTGTAGCAAAGCAACAGGGAAACTTTGTAGAGACTATAGAAAACAAGGAAAATATATTTTCCTTTGGTAAGGTAGACAAAGCTGATATGGTGGTTACCTATATGGTAGAGAAATCTAAAGCATTAAATAGCGTGTATAAAGTGAGAAATATAATTTTTGAAGTAACTATTGTATGTGTTTTATGTGGGATGCTACTTGCATACTTTGTTACGTCAAGTATCTCAAAACCCTTGAATAAACTGAAAAAAACTATGGAGAGAGTAGAAGCGAAAGGATTAGAATTTGAGTATAGAGATAGTAGCAAAGATGAAATTGGGACATTAGGTATAAAATTTAATAATATGCTGCAAGGTATAAGGAATTTGATGGATACAGTGATGGATAAGGAATTGTCAAGAAAAAATGAGGAGATAAAGAGAAAACAAGCTGAGCTGGATGCTCTTCAAATGCAAATAAAGGATCATTTTATTTACAATACTTTAGATTTAATACGGTGGAATGCTATGTTTATTGAAAATGGTGAAGGGTTACTAAGCAAAATGATATCAGATTTTTCAGTTTTTTTAAGGTTTAGCACCAAGAAAACTAATAAATTGGTGGAGATAAGTGAAGAAATAGCACATATTTACGCTTATTTGAAGGTGCTCCAATTTAATAAAGAAATGGAACTGGATATTGTGAATTATATCAAGGATGAATCAATCCTACATTGTAAAATTACGAAGTTAACCTTTCAACCTATAGTTGAAAATGCGCTAAAGTATGGTTTTGGAAATATTAAAATACATCCACGAATAACTATAAGTGCCTATAATTCTAAAGGTGATTTATTTATTGAAATTAAGGATAATGGAAAAGGAATGTCAAAAGAAATGCGAAACAAACTAAATCAGCAGTTGGAATTGGAGGATTACAAAGGGGGAAGTATTGGTTTGCCTAATATAAATGAAAGAATTAAGCTTAATTTTGGTAACCAGTATGGTTTAAGAATTGAAACGGAGGAAGGTAAGTACACTTGTGTAATAATACATATTCCAAACATTAAACAAGATACAATTTAAAGTGGTTAATTCTACTACCCTTTTATTAATTTAGGGTTATTTAAATATATACTAGAATCCTGTAAAATAGAAAATGTAAACGATACAAATAACTAATTTAGGGGGAATATTAAAAATGGTTAAAAAAACAGTTAGTCTAGCTATCATAGCAGCACTTTCAGTTTCACTATTAGCTGGCTGTGGAACAAAAAAAGTAGCTACAAATACTACAAAAAAAGTAACTTTAACATTATGGGAGCAGGCGGCAACTAAAACTCAGGTACAGACAGACTTGGAAGCTTCATTTATGAAAAAATATCCAAATATTAAGCTTAATATTGTTGAACAAGCTGATATGGGAACTTCAGCCTATCTATCTGCAATTGCTGCAGGTAATGCACCATCAGTTATGGGTGGAGGATATCCAACTGCTATGGCATACATTTATGACAATGCAGTTATGCCAATTGATGATTATATAGCAAAGACTCCTGATTTTAAAAACTTTGTTAAGGACCAGGTTGAAAATTTCTTAGTAAATGGTAAGCATTACGCCATTCCAACGGGTAAGTACACAATGGGCTTCCTTTATAACAAGCCATTATTTACTGCTGCAGGAATAACAGCTGTTCCAACTACTTGGGATGAATTAGAAGCAGATGCTAAGAAGCTTACTATACCTGCAAAGCAACAGTATGGTTTTGGGTTAGATGGAACTCAATGGGCTAGTTGGCATTTAGAACAGTTTGTATGGGAAGCTGGTGGAGATTTATCCAAGAAAAACGCTGATGGAACTGCTACTTTAACTTTTGATGATCCAGCAGTTTTAACAGCTGCAAATTTCTACAGAAAATTAAAAGCAGAAAAAGTGATTCAATCAAATGCTAATGCACAAATAAATGATTTACTTAAAGATTTTGCTAATGGAAAATCTGGTTTTATAGTTAGCGGATTGCAATCAATGGTAGCTGTTACTTTAGTTGGTATGGGCATGAAATCTGAGGACATTGGTTTCTTTGCAAATCCTAAAGGACCAAGTGGAAAAACTTATTCTCAAATTGGTGGAGATGTTATGATGGTAACTGTAACTAAAGATAAAGCTGTTGAGGATGCAGCATGGACTTACTTAATGTATATGAACTCACATGATAGTGCAGATAAAAACCTTAAAGATCAAGCTTCAAAGGGACCTATTGGAGCAGGAATATTGTCAAGAACAGATCTTAAAAATTCTGATTATGGTGCAGTAAACGCAGAATTACAAAAAGCAATGGATGATTCTAATGCCGTTGGTCATAATGAATATTATGCTAAAGGTGCTGTTGGTTCAGTTGCTGATGATGCAGTTGCAAAATGGTTTGCAGATCCTAGCGTAGATGTTGTAAAGACTATGAAGGCTGCACAAGATGCGGCTAACGCTAAAGAACTTAAAGACTTTAACGCAGGAGTTCTAGCAGCAAAAAAATAAGTTCTTAGTAAATTAAAGATGTTAATAATTATAAAGAGGCGCTTGAATGGGTGCCTCTTTGCAAATAATGGAGGTTCTTGAATGCATGCATCAAATATTGAGAATTCTATTAAGATAAAAAAGAAGAAGCCTTTGAAAATATATAATGTAAAACGTGCTTTAATACCTTGGTTGTTTTTAATACCAGGACTGTTCTTTACCATATTGCTAAGGTACTATACTATTTTCCAAGGACTTAAATTAGCGTTTTATAAGTATAACCTAGCTGATCCACCTGGTGACTTTATTGGCTTTAAAAATTTCGAATATCTATTTAAAAATAAAGCTTATTGGACAGCTTGGTATAATAGTTTTGTTTTTTTTGGTCTCATAATAGGACTTAACTTTTTTATTCCTCTTATAGAAGCCTTGCTTTTAGCAGAAATAGTTAAATTAAGATCATTTTTCTCAACCCTTTATATACTACCTGCAGTAATTCCCCTTACAGTCAATGTACTGCTTTGGAGATGGATATATGATCCTTCCTACGGGATTGCAAATAGAATTATAACCATCTTTGGAGGTAAACCAATGCTGTGGTTATCGGATGTACATATGGTTAAGTTCTGCATTATCCTTCCAGGTGTAGTTGGTGGAGGACTTGGAGTTCTATTATACCTTGCAGCCATTTTAGGAGTATCAGAGGATATTAAGGAAGCAGCACAAATCGATGGTTGCGCAGGATTTAAGCGTTTATTTTATATTACACTGCCAAATATTAAATTTATGATTTTCATTCAGTTACTTCTAACTACAATGGGTGCTTTTCAATTATTGGATTTACCTTTTCAGTATACTAATGGTGGACCAGGAGATGCGGCTCAAACAGTGTCAGTATTAATATACCATTTATTTACTAGAAACTTTGATTATGGCCAAGCAAGTGCGGCATCGATACCATTATTGCTGGTTATTTGTATTATAACCTTTATTCAATTGAGATTGAATAAAGAAGAGAAAGTGTAGGGTGAAAAGTATGGGGTTATTAAATTCAGAAAAATCACTAAAGACTATTGCATATATCTTTAGTTCTATATTTATTATTTTAATATTTATTCCATTAATTTATATGGGAATTTTATCGCTACAAGATGATATTACAATCTATTCTGTTCCACCTAAACTATTACCTGTTGCGCCTACTAGTATAAATATCGTAATAGATTACACAAAATACAAGGCTGAATCAGAAGCACAGTTAAAAGATCTTATATTAAGGGATTCAACAGTAGCTATGTATTCTACTATTTATGAACTTAATAAAACAGTAATTGGTGAAATAAAAGTATATGGAATTATGGATGGGAAAACCATCTATTATTCCCGTTCACATGGGCTGTTACTCAAACTTGAACGTCAAGCTGGAGTTTATAAATTGATAGCTGCAACACCAAAGGTTTTGTTGGCTGATAACAGATACTTGAAATCGGCTAAGGACATTGGGTATTCATTTAACATTAATGGAATCAGAAATAAAAGCTATAACAGTTCCACACTTGGAAAGGATAACATAAGTAGTGTAATTGGTAATAATTTAAATGGAACCTATAAAATAAGCGGTGACTATAAGGGTAGTATTATCAACACAAATATTTTATTAGCAATTGAAAATTATAAATATTATTTTTTAGCACCAACCTTTATATACTCAGGTATACCATTTATTAAACAATATAGTTTTCTTGCATTTTTCTTCAATACTATTCTTACAGTTGTCTGGGCAACAGTTTGCCAAGTTGTATTATGCTCTATTTCTGCTTACCCATTGGCCAGATTATTAAAGAAAAGAACCTCAGATCTGGTTATGATTTTCTTTTTAGCAACGATGATGATTCCATGGATTTGCATAATGATTCCTCAGTTAATATTAATGAGAAATCTAGGATTTGAAAATTCCTATGCGGGAATGCTTTTCCCATGGCTCCTTCCTGCACCTTTTTATATATTGCTTTTCAAAGGCTTCTTTGAAAGAATTCCCTCCTCCTTTTTTGAAGCTGCAAAAATAGATGGAGCAGGAGAGTGGTACATATTTACAAAAATATGTATGGCCATGTCAAAGCCAATAATTACATTGATTACACTACAAGCCTTCATCTCTGGCTGGGGAGATTTTATGTGGTACTATCTAATAGCAAACAGACCAGAACTATGGACTTTGAATGTTGCAATGTATACTATAGGAGGTTCATCGGGAGGAACAGGGCTGGTAAAACAAAATTTTATAATGGGCTTAGCCTTTATTATGGTATTACCAGTATTGGTGTTGGTAGCAATTTTCTCTAAACAAATCAAAGTTAGCGTTATTTCATCCGGCATAAAAGAATAATTAAATAACTAATAAAATTAGTAAGGGGCAATGAAAAGTGAAAAATTTTATACCGGATTATACAAATATCGAAAAATCAGCAAGAAATATTGAAGTGCAAAGGATTCCATTATACGAGCATCTGATATCCGAGAAAGTAATGGAGAAAATTCTAAACAAAGAGTTTGCTGATCTGCGACAGGGTGAAATTAGGGATAAAAGAGAGTTCTTCAAAAACTATAATGGATTCTTTCAAACCATGGGATATGATACTGTTTCCTTTGAAGCCTGTATCGGAGGAATTATGCCTGGGAATGGAGCATTAGGAAGGCATATGCCTGGAGTTATAGCAGAACGTTCAGATTTTAAAAAATATCCCTGGGAAGAATTGCCCAAGTTATTTTTCGATGCATTTTCTGATGATTTCACCATGCTAGGTGAAGAAATGCCCCAAGGGATGATGGCTATTGGTGGGCCTGGATGTGGGGTATTTGAAAATGTTCAGGACATTGTTGGGTTTGAAAACCTTTGTTATATAGCTGCTGATGATCCGGAGCTATATAATGACTTATTTACAGCTGTGGGCGATGCGATGTTTAAAATTTGGAAAGAGTTTCTTGAACGATTCGGGCATATGTTTACAGTGTGTAGATTTGGTGACGATCTTGGATTCAAGACTTCTACACTGCTTCGCCCTGATGATATAAGGGGGAAGTTAATCCCACAATATAAAAGAATTATTGATCTGGTTCATTCATACAATAAACCATTTCTATTACATTCCTGCGGAAAAATATTTGAAGTAATGGATGATCTTATAAATGTTGTTAAAATAGATGCAAAACACTCTAACGAGGATCAGATTGCCCCATTTAAATTTTGGGTTGATACCTACGGGAATAAAATAGGTAATTTTGGTGGTGCTGATGTTGATGTACTATGTGCTAAAAGCGAGAAAGAAATAAAAGAGTACGTGAAAGGAATTATAAAAAGTACCAGAGGACATGGCGGAGTTGCTTATGGCTCTGGAAACTCAATTCCTTCTTATGTACCAACTGAAGGGTATATTGCCATGATAGAAGCTGTGAGGGAGTATCGGGGAGAATAGCTACTAAGATAAGATAAAAAATAATAAATCGTTAAAGACGTCTGAACTTATATCTTTAGAGATAAAGTTCAGACGTGAATTTTATAAAGAGTTTGTGAAAACGAAGTAATCCGTGAAGAAAATCTCCAAGGGAGGAAAATAAAAAATGAAAATATGTGAGGTAAAAAGAATATTTGACGGAAATAATTTGTATGTAAAAATTACAACGGATGAAGGAATTTATGGAATAGGGGAGTGTACCCTCAATACAAGGCAGTTAGCAGTGGATGGTGCACTTCAACATATAGAATCACTTTTAATTGGAAGAGATCCTAGGAGAATTGAAGATATCTGGCAGGATATTTATAGAGGTACTTTCTGGCGTGGCGGCCCAGTACTTATGAGTGCTCTTTCAGGTATAGATGTAGCGCTTTGGGATATTAAGGGTAAAGTCTTGAATTCATCTGTATATAATTTACTAGGTGGAGCTTGCAGAGATAAAATAAAAGTTTACGCTCATGTAGGTGGGCATGCTTTTGAGGAGCTTGAAAAAAATGCAATGGGAAGAATAGAGCAAGGATATAAAGTTCTTCGTATTTGTCCACATGATATACCTGGTCTCATTTATGAACCGGGTGCTTTAGTTAGAAGAAGTATTGAATTTATGAAGAAATTAAGACATGTAGTGGGAGATGACATAGAAATAATTTTTGAAGTTCATACAAGGCTTACACCTCCACGAGCAATTGAACTTTGTAATGCCATTTCAGAATATAGACCTTTGTTTGTTGAGGATCCAATTTATTCTGATAGTCCAGAGTGCTTTCGTGTTATAAGAGAGCATACCAATGTACCCTTGGCCACAGGAGAAAAGTTTGGAGCGAAATGGGACTATAGGTTCGTTATTGAAAATGATATGGTTGATTATATCCGAACTGATTTGTGCAACTGCGGAGGAATATCTGAAGCTCGTAAAATAGCCGCAATGGCGGAGGTACACTATATGCAAATGGCTCCTCATGGAGTTTCCAGTATGGTTGGGATGATGACTACTCTTAACTTTGATTTATCAGTTCCTAATTTTGAAGTGCAGGAATTTAATTATGATAGCTTAAAGGCGGATAACCTTGATTATGAAATAAAGTTTGAAGATGGATATGTAAAAATTCCTGATAGACCTGGTATAGGTATTGAACTTGATGAACACAAAACAAAAACTTTTATTATGGTTGAACATCCTCATTTAAGGCGTGAGGATGGAACTGTTCAGGCTTGGTAATATAAAAAGCTTGAGGTATGCACTACCTTAATAATCGAAGGGAGTAATAATATGAGTTTTAATTTAACTTGGATAGGACAAGGTGGGTTTATTCTACAAATAGAAGACAAGAAGCTATGTATTGACCCATATTTGTCTAATTCAGTTTTTCATCTTGATGGATTCCAAAGGGTATGCGAAGTTCCTATACTTCCAGAAGATTTGGATGTAGATGTAATAGTTTGTACTCATGATCATATAGACCATCTTGATGAAGATAGCTTAAAATATACGGATATGGAACACATATTTTATGTGGGACCCAGCACATGTCAACGGCACTTTAAAGCCTTTGAAGTACATGATAATAGAATACTTCCCTTGAATAGGGGAGAAGAAATAAGCATAGGAGATTCAGCAAATGTAATAGGAGTATATGCAGACCATACAGAAGACAGTATAGGGATAATTGTGAAGTATAAAGGTATTACTTTATATTTTGTAGGGGATAGCTTATATAGCGAAAAGCTTAAGGATGTTAAAAGCTTTAAACCTGATATATTAATAACTTGCATTAATGGGAAACTTGGGAATATGGATTATAGTGAAGCTGCAAAACTTGCTACAGAACTTCATGTAAAAACTGCAGTACCATGTCATTATGGTATGTTTGCAGAGAATACGGAAGATCCTAAGAATTTTAAAAGGGCACTTAAAGGGAGTAGTGTCAAATATTTTGAATTAGAATTCAATAAAGAATATCCGATAGAAGATATGATTTAGAGGAGGAAAAGTATAATGAAGATTACTAAATTGGAAAGTATTTTTGTAGAACCACGATGGAATTTTTTAAAGATGTATACTGATGAGGGCATTATAGGTTATGGAGAGCCAATAGTTGAAGGAAGAGCTAGAACCGTAGCTATGGCTGTTAAGGAACTTGAAGGTTATCTTATAGGTCAAGATCCCAGAAGAATTGAGCATCATTGGCAAACGATATATAGGGGTGCTTTCTACAGAGGTGGGGCAGTACTGACCAGTGCTTTAAGTGGTGTTGAGCAGGCTATGTGGGATATACTTGGAAAATCTCTAGGAGTGCCAGTATATACTCTTTTAGGTGGAGCTGTAAGAGATAGAATAAGAGTTTATGGACACATTGGTGGAGAAACTACTGAAGATCTAATTAAGTCTGCAAAAGAAAAGATGGCTTTAGGCTTTACAGCTTTAAAAACTGGATTTGATGGCCCTATAAGAATAATAGATACTTGTGAGTTTGTTGAAAATTGTATTGAAAGAATAGATGCATTAAGAAAAGTTGTACCTAAAAATATCGATATTGCCATAGACTGCCATGGAAGATTCAGCCCAGCCATGGCCATAAGGGTAGCAAGGGGTTTGGAGCCTTATGGTATATTGTTTTTAGAAGAACCCTGCCTTCCAGAGAATGTGGACACAATGGTGACCATAGCAAGATCTACGACTATACCCATCGCAACAGGAGAAAGATTATTTACTAAATGGGGTTTCCGCGAGGTTTTAGAGAAACAAGCTGCTGCAGTTTTGCAACCTGATATATGTCACTGTGGAGGTATTCTTGAAGCAAAAAAAATAGCAGCTATGGCGGAGTGCTATTATGTTGCTATAGCACCTCATAATCCTTTAGGACCTATATCTCTTGCCGCAGGTATTCAAGTTGATGCCTGTATACCTAATTTTCTATGTCAGGAACAAGTTTCTCTAGGAGAAGGATATATCAAGGAACCTTTTAAGGTAGTAAATGGATACATCGAACTTCCTACAAAACCAGGTCTAGGTATAGAATTAGATGAAGAAGCATTGAAAAGTAAAATAAATGATGGTAGCTGGGACACTCCGAGATGGTTTCACAAAGATGATGGTTCTTTTGCGGAGTGGTAGATTTAATATTGAATGAAAATTATATTGGTAGCTAAAGGGGGTATTTTCATGGATAGCAAGGTAGCTTTGGTAACCGGTTCCAGTCGAGGCATAGGACGCGGAATTGCAATATCTTTGGCAAAAGCAGGATATGATATTGCAATAAATTATAATTCAGATAAAGAAGGTGCTGAGAAAGTTGCACAGGAAGTAGCAAAATTTAATTCTAAGGTCGTTATCTATAAAGCTAACATTCAAAATATTGATGAAATTAAGAATATGTTTCAGAATTTGCATAATGATTTTGGACGTATAGATTTGCTGGTAAATAATGCAGGAATAACAAGGATGAAGCCAGTACTTGAAGTGACTGAAGAAATGTGGAATGAAGTTATGAATACAGACCTTAGAGGCACCTTCTTTTGTTCTCAAGCTGCTTTTAAAATTATGAAAGAAAAAGGAATTAAGGGAGCTATAATAAATATTACATCTAACCATGCTTTAGGGTGCTGGCCAAATTCTTCTGTATATGCGGCTGCAAAGGCTGGGGAAGAAAAACTTACAAAAAACTTGGCACTAGACTTATCAGAATATGGTATCAGAGTTTGTGCTATAGCTCCAGGCTATACTGAACTACATCCGGAAAATAAAACATTTCATGAGAAATATATTATTCCTATTTCAAAAAAAATACCTTTACAAAGATACGCAACCCCTGAGGAAATAGGGGAAGCTGTAGTTTTTCTGGCCTCTGAAGCAGCGAGATATATTACTGGCGTTTCGCTAATTATAGATGGTGGCGCAACTTTGCCAATGGTGGCAGATAATAGATTTGTTTAATTTAATTTTAATAAGGAGTATGATAAGTAATGAATGAGTTATTGTTAAAGTTTAAAGAGAAGTTAAATCAGGGAGAAAGTGTAATCGGACCATTTATGAAAGTATCTGATCCTGCATTTGTAGAGGTAGCAGGGTATGCAGGTTTTGATTTTGTAATCCTGGATACAGAACATGGCCCAGGTTCTATTGAATTAATGCAGAATTTAATCCGAGCTGCAATTGTGGCAGGAGTTTTGCCTATTATAAGAGTTCAAGATGGTAGCGAAGCAAGCATAGGTAAAGCACTAGATATCGGAGCTTTAGGAATACAGGTCCCACAAGTACAAAATGGAGAAGAAGCTAAAGAAATTGTTAAGAAAGCTAAATTTTATCCAAAAGGTGAAAGAGGCGTATGTCGATTTGTTAGGGCAGCAAATTATTCAGCAATGGATAGATTTGAATATTTTAGGGCGGCTAACGATGCGTTGGTTATTCTACAACTTGAAGGCCAAGAGTCAATTAAAAACATTGATGAAATACTAAAAGTTGAAGGTGTAGATATTGTTTTTATCGGACCGTATGATCTATCTCAATCGCTGGGTGTGCCAGGAGAAATAACAAATCCAATTGTTATTGAAAAGATGCAATATATTGTAGATAAAGCAAAGGAAAAGAATATTATTGTAGGTACATTTCTTGATGATATTGAGTCAATAAAAAGATGGAAAGATGCTGGGATCCTTTACCTATCATATTCTGTGGATGTAGGTATTTTTCTGGAAGCATGTAGATCTATTGTAAAAAGTAGTAGAATTTAACTTGAAAATAATGATTGATTAAAGAAAGCAGGTGTAATTATGTCTAATGTTAAAATTAGAGATGTAAGAGTAATATTAACAGCACCACAAGGGATAAATCTAATCGTAGTAAAAGTTGAAACAACAGAGCCAGGAATCTATGGGCTAGGTTGTGCTACCTTTGCGTATAGGGAAAAAGCTGTTGCGTGTATGGTGGAGGAGTATTTAAAGCCTCTTCTAGTAGGGAGAGATGTTGCCAATATCGAAGATTTGTGGCAGCTGATGAACAATAATTCCTATTGGAGAAATGGCCCTGTAGAAAATAATGCTATTTCAGGCGTTGATATGGCCTTATGGGACATAAAAGGTAAAATGGCAGGTATGCCTGTATATGATTTACTTGGTGGAAAATCCAGGCAGG
>DATCID010000252.1:0-6567 GCA_036507975.1 Ruminiclostridium sp. | reverse complement strand
GAGTGGCATCAGCTTCTTGACAAGGAAGGAAATGTAATCGTAGGCGATATCGGCAATCCCTGGAAAGCGATTTACCATACAGGGCGTTCAATGCTAGAATGTTCAAATAGGCTGCAGAAGCTTAGGTCAAGGATATAGGCTTCTTTAAACAGTTTGCTAAAGTAGTATTGATTTCTCTTGCATAAGCAAAGGTGACTGGCGTAGTTCTTTATCCTTTAGAAGTTTTCGGAAGGATATGCTTGTATAAAAGCATCCCTGACCAGAAGGCAGGATAGTCTCACTACTTAACGAAATTCCATGATTATGCATAAGCAGGTTTACTGTTTCAAGCACAAAGTGATAGTCAATCCCTATATCAGCCAAAATTTGTGACTGTGGTTTCGATGTATTAAGTATAACAAAGGGGGGTGTCGCAAAATGAAATTGTGCGACACCTCCTAATATTTTTGGCAAGTACACCTCTTTTGTTTTAATCACACTTCTTCCTGCAACTTTTAATTTTTTATAATCTATTTAAGAAACCTTCAAAAGATATAATTTCACTAAATATTTCTACCCCAGATAAAGTCCATACCAAATCCTGGCTTATCAGGAACATATATATAGCCATTAGTTAACTTGTAATCTTTAAAGTCTACACCTTCTGTTTCGTCAGGAACTCCCTCTATTGTTATAGTGTTTTTGAATGCTGCCGCAAAATGAGCTGAATAATGAGTCTTTAACTTTAGTGGCCAACAATGGGGAGATATAAGGTAGTTCTTATCAGAAATTCTTGACATAAGTTTTCTCCAGTTTGTAAAGCCAAAACCTTCTATATCCATTAGAAGTACATCAATTAATTTTTCTTCTGCTAAGCTAAGTACCAAATCAACATCAGGGTCAAATTCTCCATCAGCAACTAAGGTTCTTGGACTTTTCTTTGCAAGGAACTCTTTGAGCTTTAGTAAGTCTTCTCTATTTTCCTTGAAAGGCTCCTCTACCCAAAATAAATCACAATCAGAAACTGCATCAAGATATCGTAGTAAGGTATCTATGGTAAAGGCATCATTGCCATCTACTAATATAGAGCAATTTGGAAAATGCTTTCTTACTGCTCTTGTCACTTCAATATCTCTTTTCAAGCCCTCTTCTTTATCCATCCACATTCCCCCACGACCGATCTTAAGCTTAAAGGAACTATAGCCCATATCATAGTCCTGCTTACAATCGTCTATGATAGATTGTAGCCCTCCAGGTCGACTGCTTGGACTTATATCATTCATATAAATTGCACCATCATAGCAATTTATATGTTGGTCTATTTCATTTCCAAGCATTTTATAAACGGGGATATTTAATATTACTCCTGCAAGGTCATGAAGAGCAAAATCCAGTGGAATTAATTCTTTATTCAGAATACCTATTTTAGGATTAAATAATTCGGAAACACATTTTCCTATAAGACTGGAAGTAAAAGCTTCATTGCTTTGGGTAAGTGGAAGCCTACCTAATCCCCAACCAGATGCACCCTTGTCTGTAAAAATATTATAAATTAGGCAATCAACTCCGTAGGAGTGCTCAGGTAGTCTAGAGTTTTTACCATAAAGTCTAGGATACCTAGTTCTTATTTTTTTCGTATCGATTCTAATTATCTTATGCTCGTCCAAAAGATTCATGTTATTCATACTACAACACCACCTTTAATTAACTACAAGGTTAACTAATTAATTAATTAAATAAACTTACAATGATATTGTAAAATTAATTAATATCATTGTCAATAGCAACAGACAGTGTAAACGACTTTACTAAATAAACTTTGAGTCACATAATTAACAAAAGAAGTAAAGCATTGAAACTAGCATATTGGACATGAAATCTCTATATATGGACTTAGACAGTGCATGCCCAATTATTTTTTAGTTGTTTTTAACATTTTAATGTTCCGGGGGGGAATTTACTTTTAATTCAGTGAGTTTTCTCATATGGTGAATTATTACCGACACATTCCGTGCTCCGCATAATTCACAGCTTTAATTTTTAAGCCTATAAGCGGGCTGTATTTTTCCATTGGAAATCTATACTTCGGTTTTTTAGGCCATTGAACTGTGGATTATGGGGTGTTGGTATATTCTTTTGGGTTTTGAATCCCTTATTCATAATAATATTATAAAAACAATAAATATCCTCATGAATAGCAAAGAATATGGCGTAAATATATTGACTAAATAGCTTTAGGGTTACATAATTATTAATAAAGTGAAAGTGCGGATTAGAAAGGGTGAATTAAATGGAAGAAATAATTAATAAAATACCGAGACCAGAACATCCAAGACCTGATTTTGAAAGAGAAAACTGGCTAAATCTTAATGGAGCATGGAGTTTTACTTTTGATGACGATAATCTAGACGTTGAAGGGAATTCATTAATAAATGATAGTAAAGTTTTTAATAAAACTATTATTGTACCTTTCTCTTGGACAAGTCCTTTATCAGGTATAAATGAGGATAAAAAAGGTACAGGTTGGTATAGAAAGACCTCGGACTGGAGTAATTACCCAGAGAACAGCAGGATATTTTTAAACTTCGGAGCTGTAGACTATACAAGTTACATTTGGGTAAATGGTGTTTTAGTAGGCTCCCATACTGGAGGCTACTCAAACTTTGAACTAGAAATTACTTCAGTGTGGAAAAGAGATGAAGAAAATCAAATTGTAGTAAGAACTGAGGACACAGATGAAAGCTATCAGCAAAGAGGAAAACAGTCCTACGGTGAAATAAGAGGAATATGGCAAACGGTTTGGCTTGAAGCTAGACCTCTAAATTATCTGAACAATGTACAGTTTATTACTAAGCTTGATGGTACTATACAGGTAAAAGGTAATGTTATAAGTGGGAGTGACTGTAGTACTATATTAAATTTTAAGTTAGATGATTTAGTTCACTCTTTGGAACTTAACTTGAAAGAAGGTCGAAACGAATTTAAGACTCAGTTTAAAATACCTTCACCAAAACTCTGGAGTCCTGAGAAGCCAAATCTTTATTTTGCAACTGTAGAAATTAAAAGCAAGGATGTTTGTTTATCTGCAGACAAAGTATCGGTATATTTTGGAATTCGAGAAATAGGTGTTCTTTATCCAAAAGACAAAGATTATTCTTTTATAACTCTCAATAATAAGAGAGTTTATCTGAATGGAGTTTTGGATCAAGCATTTTATCAGGAAGGCTACTTTACAGCTCCTTCTGATGAAGAGTTTCAGGAGGATATTTGGAGATTAAAACGTCTAGGGATAAATCTTATGAGAATCCATATAAAACCTGAAGAACCAAGAAAACTTTACTATGCTGATAAAATGGGCATGCTGGTTATGGAAGACATGCCTTGCTATTGGGGCCCACCAGAATTAAGGGCAAAAAAGGCATTTGAATCTGAAATGGAAGCTGTAATTAATAGAGATATAAATCATCCATCAATAATTTCTTGGGTTATATTTAATGAAACCTGGGGGCTCGAAGATATAGATAAGGAAGATAAAAAAATTTATTCAGAGGAAACTCAACAATGGGTAAAACAAACTTACCTTTGGGCAAAGGAAAAAGATGGAACCAGACTGATTGAGGATAATTCACCCTGTAAATTTGATCATATTGTTAGTGATATAAACTCATGGCATTTTTATAGTAACGGCTATGAAAGGGTTAGAAAAGAATTAAAGGATGTTACAGAACAAACCTATCCTGGCTCAACATGGAATTATATTAATGGAAACAAGCAGAATGGTGTACCGTTAATGAATAGTGAATGTGGCGCAGTATGGGGGGTTCAAGGATCTGCAGGAGAAAGTGATATATCTTGGCAGTACAAATATATGATAAATGAGATTAGAAAGCATGAAAAAATATGTGGATTCGTATTTACACAGTTTCATGATGTTGTAAATGAGTTTAATGGATATTATAGAATAGATAATAAGGATAAATACTTTGGGTATGAAGATTTTTGTGAGGGAATGACAATAAAAGACTTACATAGTCCTAATTTTATTGTTATTGATGCGCCACCTTGCAGAACTTTAAAAACTGAAGAAGAAGTAGTTATCCCACTGTTGGCTTCAAGCTATTCAGATGTATATCACAATCAAAAGCTTACATTAGAGTGGGAGCTTTGGTACAACAACTTTGGTACAAAAGTTGTAATTTCTACTTGCAAAGAGGATATAGAATGGAAAGGTTATGAAGTTTTTTCCATAGGAGATATTTTTGTTAAAATGCCAAAGTGCGACTCTATGGTAGTGTTTGCTTTGAAGCTTAGAGATTCAAAGCAAAGAATAATAACAAGAAATTTTATATGTTTTGATGTTCAAAGTTCCTTTGCTGAAGGATGTTATGCACTTGAAGGAGATTGGTTCAATGTAAAGCCTAAGGATTTTATCTCAAAAGTGTGGGATTGTTCGTGGAATGCCTTGGGGGGTAATAAGGTGAACGGTGGTCATTCCGGATATTTTGAATATAAAGTAAATGTGCCAGAATTCAAAAGTTTTGAGGAATTTACTAATATGGAGTTAATTTTTGAGGCAGGCGCAAAACGGATTTTGCAGAAGGATTTAGAGAAAGATGAAGCAACTACACTATTAAGTGAAATGGATTTTGTACAAGGAGCAAGGCAGGTAGCTGAAGCTAATAAAAACTCATACTTTATGACAGATGAAGATAAGCATACCTCGAAAGTAGAGATACTTATCAATGATCAATTGATAGATACAATATTTTTACCGGATGATCCAGCAGATAGTAGAGGTGTTCTTTCTTGGCATAATCAACCTGATAATAAGTGGTTAGAGGAAGCAGGTTCTTACGGATATTTGTACAAAGTTAACATTCCCAGCAGACTTGTTGCAAAAATCATTAAACAGGGTAGCTTTGATTTAAAGTTTAACGTACCCAAAACTTCTAACGAAAATGAAGGCGGCCTGGCTTTATATGGTCGAAATTCGGGACGGTATCCCATGGATATTATGTTTAGATGTGTTTAAACAAATGCCAAACCCATCTATGCATCCACTAGGAGTAGTATTAACAGTGAAAAACAGCTGATGATGCTAGAAAAAGGAATTGATAAATCATTTGTTAGATTGGGTGTACAAAAGATAAACTTCTAAGGCCATAGATACCCTGTTTCCTCTTTGTGCTTTAATTAATGCCCTAATGGCATCTGCACCTTAAGCATCTAATCTAACAGTTGGTTCATTAAAAAAAAAGTGGGGTTTTATACAAGTAGATTAAATTTAGTTACTTACAATTTCAAACCCCTTTTCATATCAACATACTCAATAATAGCCTTTATATCTTGGTTATAGTTCCCAAAATACTTACCAAAAATAGTTATTCCCCCTACATTTCTCGAATTTTTATTATTCGCAAGCCTGAAGGTTATTTCACTATTAAACGTGAGATTTAATTCAGCTATAGTTAAGCTTGAGATCTTTATCCCGTCTATAAAGCTACCAGCTTCATTTACCGTTATATTTTTAAGAAGTCCATATTGAGAACCACAATTCCACCACTCAGGAGTTAATATTCCTTTATTTTCACCAAAATTTCCAGGTGCAGTCCACATCCCAATATTAATATTGTTGATATAAAAAATTATATCTGAAGGCCATTCCTCTTTATACCCTGGAAACTCGGAGCATATCTCTAGGGATATCTCTATACTCTTAGCTAGTTGATTACTTGATAAATAGTTTGGTATCCTGTACTCTACCCATCCATATCCAAACCATATCAGTGAAGCACTATTATGATTAGGATCAGCAAAATATCTAGGATCATCAAACATACCTATATATTTCGTTTTTGATGCAAGCCCACAGGTAGGATGAACATTATAAGATATATACTGCCCAACAGGTATGGAACACTCATAGGTAGTTTCAGATTTAATGCTAGATTTAAATTTTAAAGTAACCTCATCCAAATTTAGGCTGCATATTTTTTGTATTCCTCTTTTCCCAGCTATATTTTTACACTTTATTATTTTGGCTGTCTCCATTTTTTGTATATGCTTTGTAACTATGGCAGAGGATATCCCTAATTGTATTGCCATATCCTTTATATTCATAGGCTTGTTATCTAACATTTCAATCATACGTATTCTTGTAGAAGAAGAAAACACCTCTAAAAAATCCATGTTTTCCAGCGATACATTTATATTCATTTTAACATGATTTCTAAAATCGTAACATTTAGAAACATTACAATTTTTCGCTTTATCCGTTAATAAAGTGGTAGCTTGACAGAATTCATAATCTCTCTATGAGAGCTTTTCGCTACTAAGGTTAATACTTTCGTATTAAAATCTCACTTGATTTATTAACTCATGCCTTTATTATTTAATATTTTAATAAAGTTCTGCAAGATTAAAGCTGTTAGCCCTCCCTAAAATATCTCTATTCGCCAAAGCCTTTCCTACTAGGTGTTCTTTGGCAAAATTATATTCTATTTAAACTAATTACTTTTAATACTTAACTTATTAATCCTAGTATCTTCTTTCTATTTGCTATCCAAAAATCAGGTTTGTTCACTTCCT
>DATCID010000251.1:0-2684 GCA_036507975.1 Ruminiclostridium sp. | reverse complement strand
TTAAACCGTTTACTACCTAAAAGTAGATTTAAAACATAATGTCTATTGAATTTGATTTTGTGAATTAAGCTCACAGGTCTATAGGATAAAGTGATATCCTTAAAGTCAACATAAAACATACTTGTTATCCAATTGTAGAATAGATTTGAATTTTAAGACAGCCTCTTAGGGAATAGCTCTATTATTTCATTTCCCCAAATAATCATTAAGACAATATCGGTAACAGAAATACTTGAAATTATATTCATGTCGTTCTTTAGGGAATAGCTCTATTATTCCATTTCCCCAAATAATCATCAAAGACAATATCGGTAACTGAAATACTTGAAATTATATTCTTGTCATTCCTAAATGTGATTTTCCTAAAAACATATAACATTATTTAAGTTCTTAACGCTTGATTCTGTATTCCGCTCCATTTAACGATGGCATTTTAAAGGCATTAGATGTAATTTTTTAGCTAAATAAGTAATTATGGACCATTGTGAATGCAAGGCCTTGATAGTGCCTCATGGATGTAAGAGAATCGTGACCCTGGCGCAAGCATACTGTGGATTCAAGTACATCAGCTGCAATACATCAGGATTCAATAGTTTTTCTCGTAGTCTTAACAGACAGTCCATAAGGAGTTATCCCTACATATATTCTCCACCTTTGCATATTCTTATTCCAAGTGGCTTCTAAGGGGGGCCTACGAACTTGCAAGACGTCCTTTATCATGTAGTTAAACATAGCTGGCAGCGTCAAGCCTTGCTCAGAACTTGGTGTTTTTCGGTATTATGATTAGATTTTAGATGGACCTAATTCATAATATACATACAAAAAGATTATCTGTGAGATGATTCTTGATTTATTATAATAAACTGATATTAAATGGGTGAAATATTGAGAAGAGAACTAATAATTCTGTTAGTATTGTTAGGTGTATTCCTTGCATCGGGATGCGCTGGTAATAAAAGTGAGACTCCAAATAATACAGCAACTCCAAACAAAGAAGCAACTCCAGTTACTGTAGATAACAGGACAGGAATGATGGGTAACAGGACTGGAATGATGGAGAACAGAACGGGAATGATGGGTAACAGGACTGAAATAGTGGAGAACAGAACGGGAATGATGGGTAACAGGACTAAAATAGTGGAGAACAGAACGGAAATGATGAATAATAGGACTGGGATGATGGACAACAGGACAGGAATGATGGGTAAGACCTATAACTAATGGCCAATGTATCTTTCGTGCTTGAAGGTTAAAGGTTAAAAAGCAAAAATGAGGGATATTCTAACGAAATAAATTACCTTGAAACCTCTTTATTTTTCTTTCTCTTATCTAGCCAATCCAAAACTTTAGGCCAGAGAGACAGTGAAATTATCATTGTAAGTACAAGGACAAAAATTGAGCCTGCAATCATATCTACTTGAGTATAAGCCACTCCTCCCCTGGTTACATTGGTTGAAATAGCCCCAAAAAGGAAAAAAAGTACAAGTACTATTGACGTCACAATGCTTGTTAGAAGAACTAATCTTTGCCTATCATCCTCAGATGTTGATTTTACTCAGATGTTGATTTTACCATGACAGCCTGAAATACAGATTTTCGATGAGCCAGTTGAGGTACAGTTCATCGATCTGTCTTTTTCTGCAAAACCATATCAATAAACTACGAAATTTATTTTTTATACTTAGGCAGAAGCTGCATGAATTCGGAGGCCTCCATAACTGGCACGCTGTCAATTATACAGATATCCGACCAGGGAAGGTTGAAAGCTCCATATGCCTCGGCACTTTCTGCTTCGTAAAGGATGTAATAGCGGTTTCCGGAAAGGTCAATCCACTGGTTGATGACATCTATTCCTTCCGGAACCTGCAGCTTCTTAAAGTGTTCCATGATATTATCGCGGTTCGATGGGTCCCAGGTACTAACGTCCATAAATAACATCTTTTACCACTCCTCTATTTTATATACTGCTCAATACCTCTTCCCGGAAGCTTGGCAGCTTTTTAAAGCTTCCGGGATTCTTCTTGAAAGCTCAGCTTCATGGAAAAAAGTAATATTTTCCATATGCCACCCATGTACACGGGTTTAACCTGCAAGCCCCCAAAGGCCGATTAACGGTAGAAGTCCAGATTTTTTTTAAATCTCGTTGTCTTTTCCTTATCTATCGATTGCCAAAATCCCCACAAATGACAATTTGGAAAGACAGACAGTAATGCAGAACTTCTTTCCGAATGTACACAGTATATTTATTAACCCTGATGATTTATTCAGTAGCGGAATGGAAGCTAAGAGAAAAGTTAAAAGAAACAGGGAAAACAATACCGGATCAGCTTAAAAAACAAACTCAAAACCCCACATTGAAATGGGCTTTCAGGCTAATGAAGGGGATTACAGAAGTAAAAATAGAAATGGACTCAAAGGTGGTAACTCAAATTGCCAACATGGATGAAGTTAAGGACAAAATAATAAGGTTGATGGGAAAAAATTGTGAAAAATACTACTTTTGAGGAGAGATCTGCGGAAAGTCGGTAAATATCAAAAATTCACTAAGGAATAACAAATATATAATTTCAAGTATTTCTGTTACCATATATAATGCTGGTTGAAAACTATTACAAACGATAAGGAATCTAATTTGATGCTGCGCACAAAATATTCGGAAGAAATTGAAAAACAAATGAAAGCAT
>DATCID010000250.1:0-25257 GCA_036507975.1 Ruminiclostridium sp. | reverse complement strand
CACTACCACTTCTTCTTACCGCATGGACACCAACTGCTGCCGGTTCAATAGTAGCTGCGATTTCATCAGTCATTCCTTCCGGTATCTTTTTAACGAGAGCTGCATCAACATTGAAGTATTCACATGCAGCCCCAGGAGTCTGGCATCCGATTACTTCCAAAGTGTTACAAATATTGTATCTTCCACCTGTACAGGGTTCACATTCATGACAGAATTCCTGTGGCATTGCTGTTACAAGATCTCCAATCTTAATATCCTTTACTTCAGCTCCAACTTCTAAAACTTCACCTGCCATTTCATGTCCCAAACGAATTGGAAATGACATAAATGGATGTTCGCCATAATAAGCATGAATATCTGAACCACAAATACCTATTTTTTTTACTTTCATCATGATTTCATTTGGTTTGATAACTGGTTTTTCAATTTCACTAAATTCAATCGTTTTGGGACCTGTTAAAATTGCCTGCCTCATATCTTTTCCTCCGTTTGATTTAATGTATTCCCGGCATTTACAGGGAATACATTAATAATAACATGTTCAATTAGAAATAATTATTTTTTAAGCATTCCATTTTCTGTATATCTCTTAATAAAGCCAGAAACATTATCTTTTGTAATCAAAGTTACAGGAATTTGGATTTTTTCAAATCCTACAGTATTTTTCTTAGTGAGAACTTAATGGCATATACGAGCACCTTCTTCGGTCATAACCTTCTCATCCTGTAATGCAGTAGCATCCATTTCACCATTATCTATAGCTAGAGCAGCATCTGCAAGTCCATCAACTCCGAAGAACTTTATTTTATCTGCAACACCTGCTGCTTTTGCAGCTTCATAAGCCCTACGGCGTTCAATAGAGTCTGTATTTCCTGAAGGTCCTAAAAGTACAGCTACATTAGCATCATCTTCTGCTGCAGGTTCAAGAGGTAATAAGATAATATAATCGTATCCCTGAGAAACACATGTTTCCAAATTGCTAAGCTGGGTTTCTAGTTGATTTTTAGAATCCATAACTGTCAATTCCATGTCTTTATATGCTCCAAGTAAAGTTGTCAATTCACTTGACAGCCAAGATGCAAAGGTAGCTGACATATCTGTAGGAAGAAATGCTGTCCACTTAATTTTACAAACCTGAAAACCTGCTGCATTTGCTGCTTCTGAATTTCCACCAATTGCATATAAGTAACGTCCAAACTTCGAATACTTAAGTATAATATGAGTAATTATAAGCATGATTACCATGAAAAATACGGTAATCAGAATGATTCCAAATAATTTACTCTGCCCCAATAATTTAAAATATGCTACAAACAAGCCATTAACTGCACCTATGACTCCACCTAACAGCAGTCAAAACAAAATAGCAAGAGCAAAATTATCGGTAGCAATATACATGGCACAAGCAAAAGTTCCTGCCATACCGGCTAAAAAGCCAATAGAAAGATCAATCTCGCCGCAAATAATGATTATGCCCTGTGCAAAAGCACAAATTGTAACAATACTTACCTGCTTTGAAATATTCGTAAGGTTTGAGGCAGTCAAAAAGTTACTTGATAAAGTAGAACAAATAGCAACTATACCGATTAAAATTAATACTAATAAGTATTTCCTTAAATTCGGTTTCATTTTATCTTTCATCACAATCTGCTTCTATTGGTAACCCAATAAATTATTTTACAGTACGTGTGGCTAACTGCATGATACTTTCCTGTGCAAAATCTTGACGGTCGAGACAACCGTTAACATAACCCTGACTCATTACATAGATTCTGTCACACATGCCCAGCAGTTCAGGTAATTCAGAGGAAATCATCAATATTGCATATCCCTTTTTAGCTAAATCCGTCATGATATTATAGATTTCCAATTTTGCTCCTACATCTATACCGCGGGTGGGTTCATCCAAGATTAACAAATCACTATCTAACATCAGCCAGCGCGCCAATAACACCTTTTGCTGATTCCCTCCGCTAAGAGAACCTATAGGTGTCTCTATGCCAGCGGATCTGACTTTTAGCATTTTAGACATTTTGGTTGCTTCATCAATTTCCTTTTTCAGATTCATGAAGATTCCTTTATGGACAATGTGACTAGCAACTGTTATATTTTCACGGCAGCTTCTGACCCCGATAACCCCTTCTTTCTTTCGATCTTCTGTAATCATTAAAATTTTATTTTTTATGGAGTGGAAAACATTTTTTTGGCGTGTATGGCTTTCAACTTATTGTTATTTCTCCTGAATCCAATGGATCTAAACCAAAAATTGCACGGCAGACTTCACTTCGTCCTGCACCAACCAAACCAGCCATGCCCACAATTTCTCCTTTTCTAACATTTAAGGATACATTTTTAAACATGCCTTCACTGCAAAGCTTCTTGGCTTCAAAAGCTATCTCACCGATTGACACTGCCGCCTTTGGATACATATTTTCAATTGAACGTCCAACCATATGCGCAATGATAGAATCTTCCGTAAAATCACTTACCGGGCCTGAAATAATACTTTTCCCATCACGGATAATCATAATCTCCTCTGCAATCTGGAAAATCTCACTCATCTTGTGACTTATATAAAGGAAGCTGATCCCCTGCTCTTTTAATCGAAAAATTGTATCAAACAGCATCTTTACTTCTTTATTTGAAATTGACGATGTGGGTTCATCCATGATTATGACCCGTGCTTTAAAAGCTACTGCTTTTACAATCTCTAGCATCTGAATACTCGCAATAGACAAATCTTTAATTTTCATTTTCGGATCATACGGCAGATTATTATCATCTAAAATTTTCTGAGCCTGCTGCATCATCTCTTTCCAATTTACGCAGCCCAATTTACTTGTCTGACGTTTCATAAAAATATTTTCTGCTATTGTTAGTTCTGAAAAAAATTTAATTCCTGATATATCATAGCAATTCCGGCTTCAGCAGATTCCATCGGACTGGAAAACGAAACTTCTTTTCCATCCAGAAAAATCGTTCCATTATCACGTTTGTACAGACCATTGATAATTTTCATTAATGTTGATTTCCCTGCACCATTTTCACCAACAATTGCATGTACCGTACCTGCTCTTAAAGTAATATTTACATCATCCAATGCTTTCACACCCGGAAATGACTTTGAAATAATCTTTAATTGCAGTTTATATACTTCTTCCACAACATTCACTCATTTCCTTATTTTTCCGCATATTAACTAATAAAAACTTCACCTATCATATAATTATATTTTGTAGCAAAATTATAGCTATCTATAATTTCTATCACATTATCCATAATTAACTTTTTTGCCTCTTTTTCTAATTTTCCGTCTCTGACTTTTATATATTGTACCGGCATATACTGATACAGCAAACCAAGTGGTATATCAACACTATTTATATTATCTATCAACCGATCAATAGCCTTCTGAATTTCTGGCTGAGCAAAATAGTATCTGCATCTATCTGAAAAACTGTATTTTCTTTTTATGGCCTGCTCTTTTTCTGTACCATGGTAGTGTTTTTCCCAATTACCAGAGTTTTCCAACATAATTTTTTCTAACAATTCCTCAAAATTAATCCTGTTTTCTTCAGGAATCAGTTCCTTTTCAATCATGCTTAAGGCAAATAACCCTTTTCGTAAAGCAAATGTTAAGGCTGGTCCGACTTTCAAAATTGCAATACCATCTTCCACCATTTTTTTTAATTTCACTGGACTTTGGTAATCGGTAGAATGTCCTTCCAATACAATTCCATCATACATTTTAATACTCTGGCACAATGCAGCTGCTTTAACCGGATCATAATGGAAGATACTATCATCTCCAAATTCCACTCCGGGCTGCACAACTACCCCGATTACATTTTTAAAGGCATCTTCCAAACCATATTTTTCAAACTCCTGCTTATATATGGCAATCGTTTTTTCAACCGCTTCAGGCTTTGTAACGGAAATACAGTCTTCTTCCGCCTGTGCTCCACCAGGAATCGGAACTTCACTTCCAATGATATAAACCGGTCTTAGTTCGTTCGGATTTTTCATTTTTAGCTCCTGATATGCTTCTTCACAGGATTTATAAAGTCTTGCAGCTCTTTCTGCAATTATTTCATCCGATAATAGTTTGGTTTTGGAATCATCAGAAAGCCTCATGCTGGTATCAAGATGAATTTTTTTATATCCTGCGCTCACCATAAGTTTTACCAGCTCAATGGATTTCTCCATCGCTTCAGCTTCATTTTCATTAGCCCAAACAAGCGGACCTAAATGATCGCCTCCCAAAACTATTCTGGCTCTCGGAAAATTTATCCTGTCTGCTATTTCATAAACAAATTCCCTGAAATCTGCAGGTTTCATCCCTGTATAACCGCCATACTGATTTACTTGATTTGCAGTTGCTTCAATCAGAACAGTATCATCAAATCGTTTAGCCTGTTCCATGATAGCCTCTATGACTATTGCATTTGCCGTACAAAATGATGCCACTCCGTATGCAATTCCTGATTTACGTTTTGCAATCATATCTCTCAATAAATCACTCACAAAATCACCTAGTTTCCTTTTATCATATTCCGTACTGCTTCAGGGCTGATTTTTCCTTCCATTGGGCCAAATGCTGCTGCATTTAACGCTCCGGCTGCTGCTCCCATTTTTGCGGCTTCTTCAATGCCTTTTCCCTGTACCAGTCCGGCGATAAATGCTCCGTCAAAGCAATCACCTGCACCAGTTGCATCCTTTTGTTCCACTTTATACACTCCAACTTCTAAAACTCCATCACGAGTATAAATTTTACTTCCTTTGGATCCGTTTTTAAGGGCAAGTATTTCTAATTTCGGGTTCTCAAAACATTTTTCAACTGCGTCTTCTACAGTTGATTTGCCCGAAGTCATCAGAAGTTCTTCCACTCCCGGTAGGAACACGTTTGTATTATCCATCACTTCTTTGATGACAGCATAAATGGAATCGTCTATAAAAAGTTCTTTTCTGATATTTGGATCAAAAGAAATCTTTGCTCCCGAGGTTACCATCATGCGCATGGTTTTCAAAATTTCCTGTGCAAAATCTTTGTTAGCCATTAGGGAACACCCCATGATATGCATAAATTTTACATCCTTGAAGTCGTCTTCTGCGGGGGCTTTGGCTTCTACAGCTGGCGTATTTCCCATGTGAAAAATAAATTTTCTGGATTCATCGGAGAAATATGTAACAAACGCTACTCCTGTAGCTCTTTCCTGGCTTTCGATTACGTGGCTACAGTCAACCCCATCTTTCTTCAGTCTCTCTAACAGACATTTTCCGAAATCATCTTTACCGACACCTCCGATAATGGCTGTTTTACAGCCAAGTCTGGCAGCTGTATCGATACAGATAGCAGGTGCGCCGCTTGGAAATGGTCCACGGAACAATCCCTGATCATTCAGCGGAACATCTTCCTCAGTTCTCATGATTTCAACAAGCATTTCACCCATAATTAAAATATCTGCCACATTACTTCCCCCTTAGCCTAAACAACATTTCTTCAAATATACTAATGAATCTCTGATGTACTGATCCATCTGTTCAGGAGTTGCATTATTACTCAAATCTCTCCAAACTCGGATATCATGACCAATTTGTCCACCTTTTAACATAAATGGTTCCATAACTACTGCTTTTTTATAATTAATATCCCGTAGGACTTTACCTATTTCCAGCCAGTTAATACTGTTATTCAAACCCGGAAGTTTTCTGTTACATTCCCCTACATGAAGATGTCCAAGAAGATTTCCAGATTTCCGAATTGCATCATACATATTGTCTTCTTCGATGTTCATATGATATGTATCTAAAAGAATATTGATATTCTTGCTTCCTACTTTTCCGACATACTCAATTGCTTCTGCACAATCGGTTAAGATATAAGTTTCATTTCTGTTTAACACTTCCAGAGCACATTCAATATCTAATTCTTCGGCTGTTTTGCTGAGTTCCTGTAAACAGGCAATGCTTCTTTCCCAAGCTGCTTCTTTATTCGTGTTTACAAAATCCGTTGGCCAGAAAGAATAGATAGCCCCCACTAATGTTTTTGATCCAAGTTTCTTCATGTTCTGAAGCACTGTTTTAAAGTATTGAAGGCCCTGTTCTCTGACTGCTGAATTCGATGAAGCAAAGTCATTATCTTTTGAAGGACCACTGTTAGTGGTAAATTCAATTCCTCTTTCAGTTCCTACTTTTTTCAGTTTTGCAATTTCTTCATCTGACATATGATATAAATGGTCAGCGCCGATTTCAAGAATATCAAAACCAATATCAGCAACCTTATTTGTCATTGCAATGTAATCACATTCCCAATTTGTTCCCCAGTATGCATATCCTGTTCCAAATTTCATTTTCATTCTTCCTTTCTTATGTGCTCGTATACATTTTTAAATATCTAGTCATATTTTACTTCTATTCTTTCGTAAACGTTTCGACGTTTTGTGCTCGAGCTCTTTTTATATTTACATTTTATCATGCATTTTTTTCAAAACAATGTACATTTTATCTAATTTATTTATTTATATTTTGTACATATTGTACATTTTATTGATTTATCACATTTTTTAAGTGCACGTGCACTATTATAGATATTTTATTATTTTTATGCTATAATACTTACATTCATTATTATACGAAGAGGTACAAATTATGGCTGTAACAATTAAACAGATTGCTGAACTTGCTAATATTTCGAGAGGGACCGTAGATAAAGTTCTGAATCACCGTTCAGGGGTTAAAGAAGATACACGTCAAAAGGTATTGAAAATTGCAAAGGAACTAAATTACCTGCCTAACTTTCTAGGCAAAGCATTAGTTAAAAGTAAAGCTCCTTTAAAAATAGGAATTATATTAACTCCAGAATATAATCCTTTTATACAAGAAATGCTTTCCGGTGTCAAAAAAGCCCGAAATGAATTTCAGGCTTTTGGTATAGAAGTTATTATTAAAATGCCAATTTCACTTGAACCAGCAGAACAAATAAGCATATTAAACGGATTGGAGTCTGAAGGAGTTGTGGGAATGGCTGTATTCCCTATGGACGATGATATGGTAAGAAACAAGATCAACCAACTTGTTGAAAAAGGAATAGCAGTTATTACATTTAATTCGAAAATTGAAGGCACTACTGATTTTTGCTTTGTAGGACAGAATCATCGTAAAGGTGGCAGAACAGCTGCTGGCTTATTAATGAAACTTCTTGCCACTGGAGGTGATGTAGGAGTTATCATTAGTTCCTATCATTTATCCTGCCATCAGGATCGTCTACAGGGATTTATAGATAAATTGAAAGAAACAGCATCCCCTATCAACGTTTTTGACGTGCAAGAAAACCAAGACCGTAAGGACGAGGCATTCAAAATTACCCTTGCATATTGCAATCAGCATCCTAATCTAAAGGGGCTATATATAACCGGTGGGGGCATTGCAGGGGTTGGAAGCGCTCTTAGCCTATTAAATTTTTCCCACAATGTTGCTATAATTTGTCATGATTTGGTTCCCGATACTTTAGAATTACTTCAAAATGGAACTGTAGATTTTGCTTTGGGACAAAGTCCTGAATATCAAGGATACCAGTTAGTAAAAATTTTATTCGAATATTTGGTAAAGAAGCAAAAACCAGCTAGCAGGGATATTGAAATACCCATTACTATTGAGACCCAGGATTCTTTATAAAAACCCATCAGCGGGAGAATTGCAAAGTTAGATACACTTTTTTTATTTTCGGTAATGTGGTATGCCATGGGAACTCCTAAATTGATTTTGGAAATATTAAAGCTGCCAGAATAAAAGAACAACTTACCATTTGGCCAACCTCTAAAAATTTTAATACTATATATGATTTGCTACTTTATGTTTTAGTCTTAAAATTTTTCTTGTTTTCAGCATTTCCAGCCACCTCATCGTTCGGCTCTTTTATCATTGTGATTAAAGGGGGGCCAGCTGTTCTATTAACTCTCCAAGGTGTCTGAATGTGTCGTTACGGTGTCCGGATGCAACCCAAACATGCCACGTTCTTCAACTAATTTCTCCAATTCACTTATATGCTCACTCATAGTTTTCTTTACTTGTGTTTGTCCTTCCTTATATAATATTTATTCAATATTTGTTGTTCTTTATTAAATTTAGAACTTGAGGACTGGCTAAAAAACTGTCTAGACGAATATGCTGAACCAAATATAAAGCAGTCAACCTATATTAGCTATAAGACATACATCTATAAGCACATAATCCCAGGAATAGGAAAAGTAAAGCTTTCTGACATTAGTCTAGATATCCTTCAAAAGTATTTTAATGACGAGAAAAAGGATGGTAGATTATATGGGAAGGGTGCCCTATCAGAAAGAATAATTCATAACATGTACAATATGCTTCATCTTTCACTAGAACAAGCATTAGAAAACGAACTTATAGCAAAAAACTTTTTAAAGCATATTAAACTTCCTAAACTAAAAAATAAGGAAATGTGTGTACTATGTATAGAAGAGCAGAAGAAACTTCAATCTGAGCTTAAGAATAGTTATGAGCGATTTGCCCATTGGAGTACTACTAGCATTATTTACAGGTATACGAGTGGGTGAATTAACTGCCCTACAATGGTCATATGTAGATTTTGATGCAGGGATATTACACTATCGGATTTTTTAATTAATGAGCTGAAAGCTTATAAGGAAAAGTTAGATATTGAGAAAACAGCTGCCGAAGGAATATATGACAAACGAGAGTTTATTCTTTGTAATGAAATAGGCTTCCACACAGAGCCTCGTACAATGCAGGATGTATTTAAGCGAATACTTAAGCATTAAAGATGCAAATTTTCATGCTCTGAGGCACACATTCTCTACAAGGATGATAGAGAATGGAGTTGACTTCAAGACACTAAGCGTTCTTTTAGGACATGCAAATCCAAGTATAACTATGAACAGATACGCTCATTCATTACCAAATACTAAAGTAAAAGCGATGAATTCAATCGCTAGTTTATATGAGACACCTGAATAACTGTACCAGTTTTTTTATTTTCAGTACCGCTTTTTATATTTTGTACCAGAAAAACTTTGTTAATAAACTCATTTCTATAAAAATTCTAGCCTTATGCTAATTACCAAACAGGCACTTTGTCAATTTCAGCATTCATATAAATTTCTATAAGCAGTCAATTTGACTGCTTATTCTTTTTCCTAACATTAAAAAGCCCTCAAAGCATTATGCTTTAAGGGTTCTCATGGTTGCGGGAGCAGGACTTGAACCTACGACCTTCGGGTTATGAGCCCGACGAGCTACCAACTGCTCCATCCCGCGATATATAAAATGCTGTGTCTCAAGCTTAACTCTCTTGGCGACAAAAGTTAGTATAACACAGCGCTTCGATGATTGCAAGAAGTATTTTTATACAAATCACCTTTTTTATCATGTATTTATTTCTATCAATATTATATTCTAAAAGTTAATAAATTATACTTTGCATTTAGTTAGAGCATATAAACCTTCATATAGCGATGATTGTTTAATTTAGGATCTTTTAAGATACCTCATTTAAAACAATCATATTCATACAGCTTCTATTCTAAATGTTCCACAGCAGTCTTTAGCTGCACAAGCGCTTTCTCAAGTATTGCTCTTGGGCATGCTACATTCATTCTCATAAAACCTTCACTGTTTTTGCCAAAGTACGTACCCGAGCTCATTGCTATACCTGCTTCAAAAACCATAAACTTATTGAGCTGTTTCCCATTCATACCTAATTGTCTGCAATCAAGCCATACTAGATACGTCCCTTCAGGGCAAATTGGTATAATTAAAGGAATATTTTCTTTAAAATAATCCATAATAAAGGTTACATTACCTTCAATATATCTTAACAACTGTTCTAGCCATTCCTCTCCATGCTCAAAAGCAGCCTGAGTTCCAACCATGCTAAAACAGTTGTTGCATTCAATATGAAGTCTTGCCCATGCTTGATCAAATTTACCTTTCGATTTTTCATCTGGGAGTATAACAATAGACGATTGCATTCCCGCTAAGTTAAAGGTCTTGCTAGCTGCTATGCAGGTTATAGTTATCCTTCTGAGCTCTTCAGATATTGAAGAAAATGGAGTATGTTTATTACCCCATAGAATCAGATCAGAATGAATTTCATCAGAAATAACCTTAACATCATATTTGAGGCAAATATCTCCCAGCTTTTTCAGCTCGTCCCGCGACCACACTCTCCCAATTGGATTGTGAGGGCTACACAATATAAGATACTTCGCCCCCTGCTTCGCTTTTTCCTCTATATCTTCATAGTCCATATTAAAGCTACCTTCCACTTCCTTTAAAGGGCTTTCTAAAAGCTCTCTTGGTGCATCCTTAACTGCATTATAGAAAGGACGGTAAACGGGTGTCTGAATTATAATTTTAGCTTCAGCATTACTTAGCGCTTTTATTATCATGCATATCGAAGGCACTACTCCCAAGCTAAAGCTCATTAGCTTTTTATCAATGTCCCAGTTCTTTCTTTTCATCTGAAAGTTGCACACTGCATCATAATATGAATCGGGTCTTGATGTATACCCAAATATACCATTTTCCGTTCTCTCTTTTATAGCGTCAATAATAGGCTTTGCAGTCCTAAAATCCATATCGGCAACCCACAAAGGTATTACATCAGAGGTTCCATATAGTTTTTCTAAATCTATATATTTTTCAGCAGAAGTATCTTTTCTATCAATTATTTCATCGAAATTATATTTCATGGGTACTCCTCTTATTTTCACACATAATATAAATACATTCATAATGTTCTTTTGTTATATACTACTAGTTTTCCATTTATAATTATAGTACTTTTCATAATAATAGTGTATTATTATCATTAGATTATTTTCAGTAATTTTATTGTATGGAAAATGAGGTACCAAATATTTTATCAAATAATGGAGGCTAGAATCTTATGTTTAAAGCTATTTTCAAGAAAACAACTGCACTTTTATTAATTGCAATCTTCACAGTTGCATTTACTTCTAGTTGTGCTAAACAAGGCGCTAATCAGGAAGCTGCTGAAATCCACCCCAGGATACAATTTGAAATGGAAAACGGTGATAAGATGGTTTTTGAGCTCTATCCTGAATATGCACCAGAAACCGTTAATAATTTTGTCAGCTTAACAAAAGCTGGTTTTTATGACGGACTAACCTTTCATAGGATCATAGCTGGCTTCATGGTACAAGGTGGGGATCCAAGTGGAAATGGTACTGGTGGTTCGGATAAAACTATAACTGGTGAATTTAAAAATAATGGATTTGCCAAAAACACCCTTCTCCATACACGCGGAGTTATATCTATGGCTAGAGGTGGTAATGATATGAATTCTGCAAGCAGCCAATTCTTTATTATGCACGGAGATCAACCAAGTTTAGATGGTGATTACGCTGCATTTGGCAAACTAATCAGTGGTGAAGAAACTCTGGATAAGATAGCAGCTACCCCTGTAACAGTAAGCGATTCTAACCCTGATGAAATATCCAAACCAACTGAAATAGTTAAAGTTAAGTCGGTAACCTTGTTAGATAAGTAGTATTTCCTTTCTGTGGGTATTCTTCAAGCTGATGGATAACTTAATAAGTATAAATGGCTCAGTTCACTATTATTGTAGACTGGGCCATTTAAATTTCTATTAAACATGTGATATGTCAAAAGCTTATACCGTTTTGTCTTCTATTGGTTGTTACAAACAAAATGCGCATGAAAAAAGGCTTCCAAGCTAAACCTTGGAAGCCTTACTACTATGGTGCCGGAGACCGGAATCGAACCGGTACGAGGGATTAGCCTCGCAGGATTTTAAGTCCTGTGCGTCTGCCAGTTCCGCCACTTCGGCATGGTAATTATCGGCGACTAGACTATTATAATACTATATACGCTCTAGTGTCAACACCTATTTATTCCTACCGTAACATTTCTTATTTAAGACAAATTATAAGTAATATTAGAATTGAGCTGATTTTCTATATCCACTATTTCCACGTTTGGAATCCGCATTTTTCTTTAGATCATGAAATTTTTCATCGCTGTCCTTCTTAAATTTTGCCAAACGATCCTCGAAAGATACATTGCTTACTGCAATTTTGCTGTTATTCCAGTTCACCTCAACTGGAGGTTTATCTGTCATCACAACCGGCTTCTGTTCGCTAGCTTTCTTTATAGAAAGACCGATCTTGCCATTGGGATCAATTGATACAACTTTGACTTTCACTATCTGATTTTCTTTAAGATGAGTATTAATGTCCTTCACATACTCTTGTGCAACTTCAGAAATGTGCACCAGACCTGTTTTCCCTTCAGGCAGTTGTATAAATGCGCCAAATGCAGTTATACTAGATACTTTACCTTCAACTATTTTACCTTCTTCAAGTGGCATAAGATAAGAAATCCTCCTCAATTACAGACCAAACTGACAATATGATTCACTAAATATAAAACAACTCGATTATATAGTATATGTTAAAATACGTCAAGTAATAATTATTTGTTGGTATCAATGTAAATTTTCTCTCCATCTTTAACATAACCTAATTTTTCTCTAGCTATTTTTTCAGCGAATTCATCAGTACTAATTAATGATTTCTGGTGCAAGAGTTGTTCATTGTTAATTGTCTCACTATAAACATCCTTTTGTAATTGAGCATACTGATTTCTTCTATCTTCAATATTAATTTGCTGATGATATACCGTATAAGTAAAATAACAAATTGAAGCAATTATTATTAACGTCCACAAATTGAATTTCTTTTGTTTTTTCATATATCCCCCTCTTAGTGGTTCTTATCTTTTGTAAAATAAAATCTCGGAAAATCACACTCTTTATATATTCTATCTTTTGCTGAAAAGTCCTTCTATTTTTATTAAACTTTTCGGACTTTTCTTAGTGACTTAACCAAATTAGGTATTTTTCTTATCCTTTTTTTTGTAAACCTACCTGCTTTTCCACTGATACTTTTTGTCTTTCTAAAAATCATCTTAGCAAGTTTAAAAAACAGCTTAACAAGTTTAAAAATCAGATTGAAAATGAAGAAAATTGGCACCGCTAATATCTTAAATATCAACTTAAAGGGATAGCTCAGTATTCTCCATACAAATAACAGTGTTTTTTTAATAATATTTATTACCATCACAGAGGACTCTATTATTACTTTGCTGAGCAATTCTTCATAAAGTATAACTCCGATAACATTGCCTATAAATATATATCCGCGCATTTCACCACTATTAATCTTATACACTGTAATAAATAAAAGCACTGCCGCAACAAGCCAATATATGATATCTTCTAAACTAACTATTATAATGCTTGTTTTTATTGCTCTCCTCTTTATTCTCAAAATATCATAAAGGAAAGCTACAATTGCTCCACCCAAAATTGCATACAAGAATATGTATACCTGGCCCACAATAGATATCATTTACTTTACCACAAACCTTTACGTTTATTAGTTATTCATTAATGCTATTTAAACATTTTACCAAAAAAAGATTTTGACCTACCAGTTTCTCCATCGCTATATTCTAGTGAGAAAATATCTCCTTCGACAATCAGCTCATTGCTTTCAAGATTCAATTTATTTATGTGTAGCTCTGATCCACGAATAATTAGAACCCCAACATCAGTTATGGCTACTATGCTCTGATCATTAAAGCTCTCTACATCAATAACACCCGAAACGCTTAGTTTCTCCCTATTTTCAAGCAACAATGTTTGATTCTTAGGTTTAGTAATTTTCTTTTCTTCCATTATCCATTCCCCCTTAACATATTTATCTCAGCGGCGTTACTAACCTCCCGCTTCCATAAGCGGTAGTTAAGTACCGCCAAGCTTCGAAATAAGTGCAACTAGAGTTCAGCTGTCGTTAATTCTCCATCTGAACTCAGTCTTCTTTATACTTATGCATGTACAAATAAAAAAAGAACAAAATCGCTTCGCGTTTTGTTCTCTCTTAACATCAGCAAATATGTTATAGCAAATTATTTCTTTTATTTGCTATTTAATAATATACATTTCCTTTGCATCATCCTTTGTCACATGCTCTGAAATTCGTGTGATTTCAATGGCTGTTATATTATTTCCAAATTGAATTTCAATTACATCCCCTACCTTAACTTCGGATCCAGGCTTAGAAACCTTATCATTAATCTTAACACGTCCTTGCTCACACACCTCATTAGCAACCGTTCTTCTCTTGATAAGCCTGCTAACCTTTAAGTACTTATCTATTCTCATCTTAACCTCCACAAGCCGCTCAGCGGCCACAAAAAATATAGGAACCCCTATGTTTATCTACTTGTTCAGCTTTTCCTTTAAATCCTTACCAGCCTTAAATGCCGGGACTTTGCTCTCTGGAATATCTATCTCTTCCATTGTTTGAGGATTTCTTCCCTTCCTAGCTGCTCTTTGCTTAACTTCAAATGAACCAAACCCTATAAGTTGAACCTTGTCACTATTGATTAATGCCTCTTCGACACTATCGAGTATTGCGCTTAAAGCTTTTTAAGAATCCTTTTTAGATAATCCTGATTTTTCAGCAATTTTGTCTATTAACTCCGTTTTATTCATTAACAATTCCTCCCATATGATTATTCACTATGATTTTAACCATTTTTACTTTATTTATGCATTTTAGCCTCTTTCCAGAGTACATCCATTTCCGAGAGTGTCATTTCATTTAGCTTTTTTCCAAGCTCTGAAGCCCTCTGCTCAACATACTCAAATCTTCCAATAAATTTATTAGTAGACTGAGACAATGAAAGCTCTGGATAAACTTTTAAAAACCGCGACAGATTTACAACGGAAAACAACACATCTCCAAGTTCATCCTCTATCCCATTTTTATCTGACTTTGTGTATTCAGCTTCAAGTTCATCTATTTCTTCTCTGATTTTAGCAAAAACATCAGCTGGATTATCCCAATCAAATCCAACCTGTGCAGCTTTTTGCTGAATTTTGTAGCTTCTCATCAGCGCCGGTAAATTTTTTGGTACATCCTGAAGTACAGAAGTTTGGTCAATAACTCCTTTCTCTTTTTTCTTTATTTCTTCCCAATTCTTTAGTACCTCTCCTGAATTTTCAACTCTTACATCTCCAAAAACATGTGGATGACGATGAATCATTTTCTCACAAATACCATTTATTACATCCTCTATATTGAAGTCTCCATTTTCAGAAGCTATCTGTGCATGAAATACTACTTGCAGCAGAACATCACCTAGTTCTTCACACATATGTCTCTTATCATCTAAATCAACCGCTTCCAGATACTCGTATGTTTCCTCAATCAGATATCTCTTTAAACTTTCATGGGTTTGCTCTCTATCCCAAGGGCACCCATCCTTGCTTTTAAGAATCTTCATTATATCTATTAATCTGTCGAGCTTACCGTTATTCATTGTGAGCTTCCCCCTTATATATCAGCATAATCCGCTTTGTAAGATTCAGAAGAAGCTTTCACTTCATCTGAATCTGGCAAAGCGGATTAATTTATTCCATATTTTAGTTATCTTTATTATACTACATTTTTTATTATGTAACCATGTATGACAATACAAAGCTTGCACATAGGATAAAAATAGCGTGTTGGTATATTTATTGGGTTTCTCAATAAATGTACCAACACGCCTTTTAAAAATAAGTATTTAAGCCAAGTTACATTGCACTTTCGGCTTCTTCTTCAGTTATCCCTTCATCTTCGTCTGTTTCATCTTCTGTATCTTCTTGGCAATCATCAACTTCCAATCCCTTTTGCTTTGCATCAGCAAAAAACACCCTATCAGCAACCACTTCTGTGACATAATGCTTATTCTTTTGGTCGTCTTCCCACTTTCTAGTATGAATGCTTCCCTGCAGAGCGATTCGGTTTCCCTTTGCAAAATACTTACTTGCAAACTCTGCCGTCTTGCCCCATGTTACAACAGGTATGAAATCTGTAATTTTATCATTCGATACCTTTTTAATATCTCTGTCTACCGCCAATACAAATGACCCAACTGCCCTCATTTTTTTAGTAGTATAGCGTAGATCAACATCCTTTGTTAACCTCCCAACAAGACTAACATTATTCATAAAATCCTCCTTTTGCTCCAAAGGTAGTAATGGAGCTATTTTATTATTACAGCTCATCCATTTACACCTATTAAAAATGGCTATTAATTAGCCTTAGATTTAATTTGCAAAAACAGAAAAGTCATGTGTAACCGAAAGTAATTAGACTATCTCACTGATTGAAGTTAATGAGAAACAAAATTTAGCAGGGTTTACTTAGAAAAAACTTTTGGATAGGAAAAGTAATAGACATAAAGTTGCTTTTTTATTATTTTATATGGATTAATCTAAATGAATTTTTTAATGAAACAAAAGAAAATACTTATATCTGAGAATTAATATTACTTTGACTTGTAGTAATATTATATATTATATGGTATATATTGTCAACATTTTGTTTTACTTTTTGCCAGATTTTGAAAGAATTTGTTATGTCTTGCAAATATATTAAAGGAGGTCGACTGTTTTAAGCAATCTCCCCCCTTGTTAACTGCATTTATAAAGTTTTGTTATTAATCAACTACTTATTAAAATAATTTATTGTATTAAATGCTTATTGTTCCATTTGTTTTCCTAAAAAACTTGCAGCTGATTGAGTAAGCTTAGCTTCAACCTCACCCATTCTTACACTTGCATCAGTAGAAAGCATTATTACAGCTCCTATTGGGTCACCATCGGATATTATAGGAGAAACTACCTGAGCGGTATACTTTCTATCTCCATTTTCATCTGCCAATATTAAAATTGCTTTTTCCTCAGTGGATTTTATAAGTAAAGTAGTTTTCTCTTCAATAGTCTTCTCTACATCTGCACTGAGTTGTTTCTCAAGAAACTCTTTTTTTGATGCACCTGATACTGCAATGACAGTATCCCTATCAGTTATACAAGTGATGTGTCCACTTGTCTTATGCAGTGAGTCTGCATACTGGGTAGCAAAATCACTGAGCTCTCCAATTGGAGAATACTTCTTTAAAATGACCTCGCCTTCCTTGTCGGTAAATATTTCTAAAGGGTCACCCTCTCTTATTCTTAAAGTTCTTCTAATTTCTTTTGGTATTACAATTCTTCCCAAATCATCTATACGTCTAACTATTCCCGTTGCTTTCAATTTTATATTACCTCCTAATAGGCTATTTTAATCTTAGTATTGTTATATTAAAGATTTTTTATACATATTTGGTAACTCAATTAAAAGCATCCATTTTTTGCTATAAAAAAAAAGAAATCACATTTGTGATTCCTTTTTAATCCTTAAGAACTCTGTTTACACGCCATAAATACTCTTGTCTATTTTGTTTATAACACTAATATTTTCCTTAACAGCAAACAGTGGTTCTTTCTTCCATCCATCCATAGTCTTTGTAAAAGCCTCAGAAAACTTTGAAGAGATCAATGAAGTTTTTATTGACTCCTGAACTTCAGCATATGTTGATTCTACACGTTTATCAAACTTCATAATATGGTAACCATAAGATGTTTCAACTATCCCAACATCACCAATAGCATGAGTACTAAATGCCCAATTCTCAAACTCGGGAACCATCTGCCCATTCTTTGATAAGGTATATTCACCCTTGTTTTCAGTTACTGCTGGTTTGTCATCTGAATTTGCTACTGCTAAAACCTTAATATCTTCCCCAGCTTTTACCCTAGCTAACAGATCCTCGGCTTTCTTCTTTGCTTCACTCTTTTTACCTGCAGTAACTGCTGCACCATTTGCATCAACTGTAGTAATCAAGATTTGCGTTACCGTAACCTTATCAAATTCCTTCTTATTATCATCATAATATTTCTTTACATCAGTTTCAGCCACCGTTACTTTATTACGCTCTGTCGTAATATATTTTTGTGTTAACACAAGATCCTTGTATACTTCTTTGTAATCTGCTAATGACACTCCATAAGCATCCATAATAGACTTTTCAGCAATAACTTTAGTGCCACTATCTGTAATACGCTGAGCAATTACATCGTCAACGCCTTTCAAATCAGTAGCATCAAGCGTTAGACCTGCTTCCTTAGCTTTAATCAACTGAATTTTTATTTCCTGAATATTATCTAATGTACTCTTCTTCACTTGATCTTTTGCAGTCTCGCCAGTAACAGTTGTATTCCAATCATATTTGTCAACCGTGATGGTGTTATTAGGAATACTTGTTAAAAACTGGCTCATGTTAAACTTCGAAAACACCATATACTCTTGCTTTGTTATCTTCAAATTATCAACCGTTGCTACATATCCCCCGGCCCATGGCTTTAAGACAACTAACACTATTGCAATTGCAATGATAGCAACTGCAGCAACAATCCCAATAATTAGGCCTTTGGGTGTCTTTTTCACTTTTGCATCTTCATTTTTCAAAGGTTATCGCTCCCCGTTATATATTATTCATTATTTCTTGCACAAGCTATATGTCATAAAACATTACTACTCTAATTATATTCAATTATTCAACATACTGCAATTTAATAATGTCATGTAATAAAATCTTAATATTTGTTAAAATGTCTTTCCCTCTTATATTACTGAGTTTGAATGATATATATGGACTGCTGCTGGCATTAAACATGATCCTTCTAGGATATTTGTCCATTATCTTTCCAAGGTATAATGATACCGATTTTGCTGACTTACTCAATTGGAAAATAATCATTTCATCCTTTTGTTGAACATTAATAAATTTGCATTCCCTAGCAAGCGCCTTAATATATACAATATCCATCAAATTATCAACCTCTTCTGGAATATCTCCATATCTATCTATAAGTTCATCTTTTATGTCTATAACATCATTCTCATTCTGTATAGTTGCTATCTTTTTATACATGTCAATTTTTAGTTCTTCTGATTTAATGTATTCATCATCAATATAAGCATTTACACTTAAATCAATAAACATTTCCTCATCAATTGGCTTAATATCGTCACCGCTCAACTCATGAACAGCTTCCTCCAGCAGTTTGCAATACATTTCATAGCCCACTGTTTCCATATGTCCATGTTGCTCAGAGCCCAACAAATTCCCGGCTCCTCTGATTTCCAAATCCCTCATTGCTATTCGAAACCCAGAACCAAATTCAGTAAATTCCTTAATTGCCTGAAGTCTTTTTTCTGCAATTTCAGAGAGTGCCTTGTCCTTTTTGTAGGTTATATACGCATAGGCAAGCCTATTCGAGCGTCCAACTCTGCCCTTTATTTGATATAACTGTGAAAGTCCCATTCTATCTGCATCCTCAACTACTATAGTGTTCACGTTAGGCATATCAAGTCCAGATTCTATAATGGTTGTGCATACCAAAACGTCGTATTCACCATTTATAAAGCTGTACATTACATCCTCAAGCTCTTTGCCATTCATTTGTCCATGGGCCGTTGCAACTCTGGCTTCTGGCACAAGCTTCTTTATTTCATCAGCTTTTAGTTCAATTCCTCTTACTCTGTTATAGAGATAGAAAATCTGCCCATTTCTTGCCAGTTCTCGTATTATACCATCCCTTATTAATTCAATATTATGCTCCATTACATAGGTTTGAACAGGATACCTTTCCTCTGGTGGATCCTCTATAACACTTATATCTCTGATTCCCACCAATGACATGTGCAAAGTCCTTGGAATAGGAGTTGCTGTTAAAGTAAGAACATCAATATTGGGTTTAAGTGCTTTGAGCTTTTCTTTGTGAGTTACACCAAACCGCTGCTCCTCATCAACTACAAGGAGCCCAAGATTCTTGAATGCTATATCATTTTGCAGCAGCCTGTGAGTCCCCACTAGTATGTCTATATTTCCATTTTTAACTGAAGTAACGATTTTTTTCTGCTCAGCTTGTGTCCTAAACCTACTCATTACATCCACTGTTACAGGGAAATCATTCATTCTTTTCTTAAAATTCTCATACTGCTGTTGTGCTAATATAGTTGTCGGAACGAGGTACGCTACCTGCTTCCCATCCATTACAGCCTTGAATACAGCTCTTATTGCGACCTCTGTCTTGCCATATCCTACATCTCCACAAAGCAGTCTATCCATAATCCTTTCCGACTCCATGTCCTTCTTAATTTCATCGATACACTTGAGCTGATCATCTGTTTCTTCATAAGGAAATAACTCTTCAAACTGCCTTTGCCAAACAGTATCCTGAGAATAAGCAAATCCGGTTGCAGCCTCTCGCTGTGCATATAACTTTATCAGCTCGCCTGCTAGCTCTCTTAGAGACTCTTTTACCCTGTTCTTTGTCTTTGCCCATTCAACCCCACCAAGCTTATTTACTTTTGGCGCTTTACCCTCTGATCCTATATACTTTTGAAGCAAATCAAGCTGATTTGTAGGGATATATAAAAAAGCGCCCTCTTGATAGCGAATTTTTAAATAATCACGTTTTATTTCACCTACAATTAGCTTTTCAATACCTATATATTGCCCTATTCCATGTGCTTGGTGTACAACAAAGTCACCAATATTTAAGTCAGAGAAGGCCTTAATTTTATTGCCTTCTCGCTTTGATTTTGCCTTTTTAATCCTCTTGTCCTGCCCAAAAATCTCTTTATCACTTATCATTACAAAGCCAGCGGTTGGATACTCAAATCCCTTTTGGAGACTGCCATGGGTTACAACAACCTCACCCTCCTGCAGTTCTCTATCGTAGCTATCCTCATAATTTGCAATTATCTCATTTGTAGAAAGTGTTTCTAGCAACCTATGACCTCTACCACTAGGCCCGGAAAGGACAATGACTTTAAAGTTCTTCTCTTTTAAAAGTGCGATGTCATCAACAAGTATTTCTATATGGTTTTGATATGAATTCCCTGATTTACATGGAATTGAAATCTGGCTATAAGGCTTAAGCAAGGAATTATTTGATGAAATGGAAGCTAAAGTGATAGCTCTAAAATTGCGTACCACATTTAAAATGGATTCAAAAGAATGCGTCCACTGCGCTCCATAAGGCAGCATTACACCCTTGTTAAGCATATTTTTGGCCAACTCATCTTGCTCAAGCACGACATTTTCAATTCTCTGAGATATCCTTAATGTCTCATCCAAAACTACAACTGAATCCTTCTCGATATAATCAAGAATTGACGCTGGATTTTCTAAAATATATGGCAGGTATCTGTCAATTCCCGCAAAGTAGTGGTGTTCAATAAGCTTTTCAATATCCTCGTTAACTCTCTTAGTAATATTATTGCTTATATCACCGTTATCTTTTTTATTAAGCTTTTTTACATATTCAGATAGATCCTTTTTTATTTTTGAAATTATTCCGTCCTTTGAACCTTCCTTATAGATTACATCTCTAGCCGGAGCTATTATGCAATCATCTATTGCTTGTGTTGATCTTTGTGTGGTGGCATCAAAGTATCTAATAGAATCTACCTCTGTGTCAAAAAGCTCAATACGTATTGGCTGCTCATTATTAATTGCAAATATGTCGACAATTCCGCCTCGAATAGCAAACTGCGCTTTTCCTTCTACCATCTCAACTCTCTCATATCCGTATAACACTAGTTTTGAAATGAGGTTTTCTAAATCTATTTGCATACCGATATGAAAGTCGATAATTCCATTCTTGAATATCTCCATTGGGGAAACCATTTGAATCAGTGCTTCTGCAGGGAGTACTAGCATTTTATAGTCGCCCTGTATGCACCGTAGGAGTGTTTTTACTCTTTGATAAATAACATCATTGCTTCTAGCCTCAATGTTATAGAGCATAGTTTCTTTTGGTGGAAAATAAAGAACATCCTCGCCCAAAAATAATGAAAAGTCCTCAAAAGCTCTTCTAGCCTGCATCTCATTATATGTTATAAACAAACCTCTAGCTTCTGCATGATAACACAAGGAGTATATCAAATGAACCTTCTGTGAATCAGATGGCCCTACGACTGAAATAGTACCCTCATTTTCACGTACAGAGGACAGAAGAGTGTTATACTCTTTTAACTTTAATAGAGGATCTGTAAATAAATTCATCCTTGTGCCTCCATATCGTTTCGTTAAATTGTTAGTTCAATTATTAAAATTGTTCATTGCCTTTTCAGGTCCGCTCTTTGCTATCATTATAGCTGCCTCTGACGCTTTTTCAATACTTTGGTCTATTATTTCCCTATCTGCCTTAGGAAACTTACTCAGTACATAATCCGCCAGATCCCACTTTTCCGGTGGACGTCCTATACCAATTCGTATCCTTGGAAATTCATCTGCTTGAAGTTGGTAAATTATAGACTTCATACCATTGTGCGTTCCAGCGCTACCTTTGGGCTTTACTCGTATTTTACTCAGGTCCAAATCAATATCATCATAAATGATTATTACTCTTTCTAATGGCATCTTATACCATGCTACAATATCCCTAACGCTTTCACCGCTTAGATTCATAAAGGTTTGCGGCTTAAGAAGTATCGTTCTAGTACCTTCTATTTCGCCTTCACCGTATACTGACTTAAAACCTATTCTTGACAATCTAATGTTGTATTTTTTCGATAGATAGTCTATTGTATCAAAGCCAACATTATGTCTGGTATTTTCATATTTCGTACCGGGATTTCCCAGTCCAATTATTAAGCATATGTCTTCCAAAATCGTCCCTCCAGTCCATAGTTCAGCTCCTCTAGGCCCAAGCATATTTAAAAGGGCGGTTCCAAGAAAAAAGAACCGCCCTAAAAAAGTCTAAAGTAAAATATTACTAAAGTGATATTTTGCTTTGACAATATCTAAGTTATGTCTGCGTAAATAAAGTGCTTATTGATATATCTCCATATATTCTTTCTATAGCTTCAGCAAAAACACCTGCAACAGATATTATTTTTATCTTATCAATCATCTTTTCATTACCAAGATATATTGTGTTCGAAACAACCATCTCTTTTATTGATGATTCTTGTATCCTTTGGATAGCTGGTCCTGAAAGCACTGCGTGAGTACAGCTTGCATATACTTCCTTTGCACCTGCTTCAATTAAAGCATTAGCTGCATTTACAATAGTTCCACCTGTGTCTATCAAATCATCAATAAGCACAACCTTTTTATTTCTGATATCACCAATTATATTCATTACCTCAGATACATTAGCTTTAGGCCGGCGCTTATCGATAATGGCTAACGGACAATCCAATCTCTCTGCTACTTTTCTAGATCTTGTTACGCTGCCAACATCAGGAGAAACTACTACTACATCGTCCTGACCCGCAAATTTTTCTTTGAAATACTCTGCAAGTATTGGCACTCCCACAAGGTGATCCACTGGAATATCAAAAAAGCCCTGAATTTGTGGAGCATGTAGATCCATTGTCAATATTCTGTCTGCTCCGGCAGTAGTTAAAAGATTTGCAACTAATTTAGCAGATATTGGGTCTCTAGCTCTAGCCTTTCTATCCTGCCTTGCGTATCCAAAATATGGAATAACAGCAGTGATTCTGCCGGCAGAAGCTCTTTTAATTGCATCAATCATGACCAGAAGCTCCATAAGATTGTCATTTACTGGCTGACTAGTAGATTGAATAATGAATACATCAGAGCCTCTAACTACCTCTCCAACGTTTACAGCAGTTTCCCCATCACTGAAACATCCAACGCTGGCAATACCTACAGGAATTCCTATTTTTTCAGCAATTTCGTTCACCAACAATCTATTAGAATTACCTGTAAATATTTTTATGTCCTTCCCATGTAAATTCATTTCAACACTCCTTTTTTACCATTAAAGTTTTTATTTATTGTATTTTATTTGCGTTTTAGATCCTTCTTTGTAACCCAATCTGGCTTTATAACTTGGCGTTCACGAGCTATTGCTAACGCATTTTCAGGTACGTCCTCTGTAATTGTAGAACCAGCAGCGATATAAGCATCATTATGAATAACCACAGGTGATATCAAATTGGTATTACATCCAATAAATGAATTATCACCAACTATAGTCTTATTTTTATGCTTGCCATCATAATTTACTACTACAACTCCACAGCCTATATTAACATTTTTACCTATTTCTGCATCACCTACATAGGTCAGATGCGAAATTTTTGTTCTATCACCTATAATAGATTTTTTAATCTCTACAAAGTCACCAATTTTGACCTTACTGCCTACTATACTTCCCGGTCTCAAATATGCAAATGGGCCAACATGAGTTTCATCTCCAACAGAGCTATCAATAGCAACAGAGTATGCTATCTCCACATTATTTCCTACATTGCAATTTGAAATTCTTGAATTTGGACCAATGATGCATTCATCTCCAATGGCTGTATTACCTTCAATTATTGTATTGGGCAAAATAGTTGTATCCTCACCAATTGCAACATTCACGTCAATATACGTTGATGCAGGATCAATAACCGTAACACCTGAAAGCATAATTTCTTTAATTATTCGAGATTTGATTTCTGAAGTAGCCTCAGATAGTGCAACTCTATCATCTACTACTATAAATTGACTCTTATCCTCAGAAAAACTTTTATTGGTATTTTTCATAGATTGAAAAATTTGCTTTATTACATCCCTAGAAAGGTTTAGAACATCTAACTCGTTTAACTTTTTGAAAAATACACTACAATCAAAGGCATAAACTACTGCTTCTCCAGTACAGGCAAATATAGCTGTCGCATTATTTCCCTCTACAATATGTTTATTCAAAAGCTGCCTAAGCGTTTCGGTCAATATCAAAGGTTGGTCTGCCCAATTAATTATTACCTGCTCAGCTTTGCAAAGAATTTCTTTACATTTGTCCAAATTTTCAAATGAAATTGATTCGATATTCTGAGTTATTTCTGTCAATGCCATAGTTGACCATTGCTGAACACTCTGTCCTAATAAATTATGGCTTTCCTTCATGCTTTTAGATTTAAAAGCAATATTATTGTTGTCGGAAATAATCAATCCTAAATTAATATTCATTGTCTAAGCCCCCATTGTATTTTACAGGTTATATTCTCTCATTTTTATGGAATAATTTCAACCCATTACATTAACTAAATATTTTACTTTATTTTATATAACTTGTTCAGCTTATTAAATATTCGATTAAATAACTTTAATATATTATTTTTCGAATAAAAAACTTATTGAGCAAACATATATACTTCAAATTAAAGAACAGGAAGCAGAGCTCACTGCGTTACAAGCTCAAATTAATCCCCATTTCCTTTATAATGTTATTGACACCATTCATTGGAGTGCCCTGCGAAGTGG
>DATCID010000249.1:0-2417 GCA_036507975.1 Ruminiclostridium sp. | reverse complement strand
CCATTGTAGAATTATAGGTACTTTCAAATCTGTTCTCTAATGCTCCATATTTACTTCTCGCACTAACAATATTCTGAAGGGCATTGTCAATATTTTCTAGAGAAGCATCTACATTATTTACATCTACGGTTCCACTGTTTAACCCTAAGCCTTGTGTAGTTAAATCATATTTTGGTATGTCAACTTTTTCTCCCACATTAGCACCTGTAACCATTGCTATATTAACACTACCATCATTATTACCATCAGATAAAAGCTTAACTCCATTAAACTCAGTATTATTCGCCATATCGTCTACTCCATTTAGCGTTTGGTTTATTTCAGTTTGAATATCTTTTTTATCTGAATCAGTTAAAATTCCTCCAGCCTGTACCAATAACTCTCTAGCCCTCTGCAAGCTACTAGTCATACCATCAAGACCGCCTTCTGCAGTTTGAAGCATACTAACCCCATCTTGAGTATTCTTCCCCGCCATTTGAAGCCCTCTTATCTGCATTCTAAATCTCTCACTCTGAGCAATTGCATTAGGATCATCCTTTGCGCTATTAATTTTAACACCTGAAGATATCTGCATTAATGCTGTGCTTTGCTTACTAAGATTTTGGCTATATGTTCTATATATCTCTAAAGATGGCGAATTCGAACTTATTATCATATAATCAACTCCGTTAAAGTTTTTTAATTATTATCTATTTAGTATGTTTAATTTATTATCTCTCTTAATACATCGTTTAAAGAGTTAAAAACTTTATATAAAATCTATAAATTTTAATGCAATTCTATTGAAGCTGTACTATGTTAGTGTCTATTTCAACAATCTGTATCATTTCTATCGTATTTGTAGCATTTTCTTTCCCAGTATCCATAGTTACCTCTCCAATATTTATATTAACTGATTGGTGCTAGAATAAAAATAGTACAATAGAAATTGAGAAAGTCCCTGATAAGTATTACAATGGAAATAATAGATGGAATGACTTAATCATGAGAAAACAACACGATAAACAGTTTAAAGATGCTGTTAAATATTATATAGATCACAATGAACTTGCATTAACAGGATGTTCCAAAAATCTTGGCAAAGGTGGTAGTACCTTGTTTAAATGGCTGAGAGAGTCCAATGAATAAAATGGAATTCAAGTCCGTGGTTCTGGTAATTATAGCAGCGATGAACAAAAGGAGATTCCACTATTAGAACGTGAACTTCGTAATACAAAGGACGCACTTGATATACTAAAAAAGCAATAAGCATTCTGGGAAATTGACAGAAACAATTTATCTTGAAGTGCAAAACGAATGTGAAGATTTCAAGGAAAAACGCCGGGTTTCTGTCAGCAAAGTGCTTAATATATTAGGCGTTTCACGATCGGGATATAACGCATGGATGCATCACCTTCCTTCAAATCAGCAAAAGAGGATGCAGTCCGTAAAGGTAAGATTTCAGAAAATCTATGATCAATCATACCAAAATTATGGTGCTCCTAAAATCACAAAGGAAATACAAAAACATGACGACCATCCAGTATCATACATAAGAGTCAGTAATGCCAAATCTCTACGCCCTGTACTGATACTCTGGTCAGGCATTTTAAAGAGAAGCTTTATACCATCTAGAGTAAGATGATTAATTGTTTTTTTTTAGCTTTTTTTACTGGAATGGATAGAATTCGCTGCCACTCAAGCAGGTTGTCAGGATTTTGATATTGTAAGTAGTGAAAGAAAGAATGTAGTGCCGCCAATCGCACATTACGTGTAGCAGCACAGCAATGGCGATTATTTTGTGTCCATTCCAGGTATTCAACTTTCATATCTCTGGTGAGCATATTTAGACTAATATGCTCTGCAGAAATGTTTTTCATTCCTTTTGGAAACATAAGAAACAGGATGAATGTGTCCCTGTAGGAAGCTATGGTATTTCTGCTAGCGCCAATTTCCGAAGGAAGGTATTTTGTAAGGAAAGCTGTAAGATAAAAAGAAAAATCTGTGGGTTTCATTGTATATTCACCTCCGGGAATACATAAGCACAGAGATTGTCAACTTTCTGCATCAATTCCGGATACATTTCAGAAGTTAGTCTGACATATTTATCTGTTGCTTCTAAAGACTGATGTCCAAGGTAATTGGACAGTATGGGAAGGGAATAATATAGATCCAATCCACTCCGTGACATTGATTCCAGAGAGTGAACGCTGAATGAATGCCTTCAGAAATCCAAACGTTTGGATTTCTGAAGTTATCCAAACCTAAATAAAATCCAAACCTTTTTCAAAGATGCCTAATATTTAAGGACTCTTATGAAAAAAGGTTTGGATTTTTTTCTTTACTTTTTCATTGACTTAACACCACAGAATTCTGCAAGTCCACCTTTTCCGTTTTTCCATTTCTTTGATACTTTTTTATCGTTCTCATCTTCAAGT